>ONYR01000312.1 GCA_900322165.1 uncultured Eubacteriales bacterium | reverse complement strand
CTTGTCGGTGTCGGCCGCTTCCACCGCGATCGTGACTTCGGAAGCGCTTCCGGATATCACATAGATGCCTTCTTCGGTGATCGTGATATTCTCACCGTCCGCTACGGTATAGCTGACTGCGCCGGTAAGATCCGCGCTCTGCTGAAGGTCGCGCTCGGTAAAGAGCGACGTACTCTCCAGCGCTTCTGTGTAAGAGACAGCATTACTGGAACTTGTGCTGCCGGATGTGGAATTCTCCTGCGTTGTGATCGAACTTTCCTGTGCCGAGGAAGTGTTTCCTGTTTCTGTGGTTCCATTCGTGCAAGCTGTAAGCGCCAGCGCACAAATCAGTGCCAAAATCGGGATCATCCATTGTTTATGTCGATAGGTATTCATCTTCATTACCTCACTTGCATGTACTGAAAAAACCGATCAATGACCGCCGAAGCCGCCCTGGCCTCCGGGGCCTCCCTGGCCGCCGCCAAAGCCGCCCATGCCGCCGCCCATCATGGAATTGGTGATGCTGTAGACCTGCTGGCCGTTTACAATGACGGTGCCTCCATTTAGCTCAGCATATCCGTCAAAGTCAAAG
The DNA here is from genome assembly GCA_900322165.1 of uncultured Eubacteriales bacterium. Taxonomy (GTDB): domain Bacteria; phylum Bacillota; class Clostridia; order Lachnospirales; family Bianqueaceae; genus RUG760. Next base: position 4,296 of record ONYR01000312.1, on the reverse strand, counting down.
GCAAACTGAGCACTGATATTGATCGTGCCGCCGTTCACGTAGATGTTGCCGTTTGAATCGATCGCGTCGGTATCCCCCTGCGCCATGCTGATCGTGATGTCTCCGCCGTTGAACTCGGCACACACACTGTATGCCGAAGATTTGTTGGCTGCGTTGATTCCGTCATCCCAGGAATAGATGGAGATCTCTCCGCCGTTGATCTGGACCCAGGTTCCCTCGATGCCTTCCGCTGCGCTGATATCGATCGTGCCGCCGTCGATCTGAACGATCGTGGTTCCGTGGATCCCGTCATCGTCCGCTTCAATAGAGATCGTGCCGCCGCAGATGTAGATGTATCCGAGGGTATAGTCATCATCGTTTTCGGAGTGAAGACCATCGTTGCAGGAGTTGATCGTGATCGTTCCGTCGCAGATGCGGATCGAATCGTTAGCCTCGAGCGCATCGGATTCACAGTCAATGATCCATTCTCCGCCGGTCACCTTCATATCATCCTTTGAGGTGATCGCGTTGTCGGTGGATTTGATCGTAACAGTTCCGAGGCCGTTCAGTACAAGATCATCCTTGGAGAAGATCACCGCGTCGGTATTGGTATCGCCGTCAGCGGTAAAGGTACCGGTCACGCTCAGATAATTGTCTGAATTAGTCAGCGTGACAAAAACTTTGTCCGCGTTCTTCATATAAATGCAGGGACTGTCTTGATTCGTGATCGACAGGGAATCCAGGACCAGCTGGACCTTGTCTTCGTCCCCGGCTTCAACGATCACGGTGACTTCGGAAGCACTGCCGGTCAGCACGTAAACACCGGCTGCGGTGATCGTGATATCCTGACCGTCACTGACGGTATAGTAAACCGCTTCGGAAAGGTCTGCGGTCTGAGTCATGTCACGGTTGGAAAACAGATCGGTCGCATCGATCGCTCCGTCCGAGGTCGTGTTGGCGACAGTCACGATCTCTTCCGTATTCGAAGAGGAATTGCTCTGGGAAGACTCACTCTGTGTGGAGCTGCTCTCCTGAGCGCTCTGGCTGCTTTCCTGCGTCTGAGTTTCCTGAGAAGTCTGACTGCTTTCCTGAGAGGTCTTGTTGCTCTCCTGAGAGGTATTGTTGCTTGACTGTTCGTAGTTGATCGAAGACTCGATGACCTGAGTCGAAGAAGACACCGTCGAGGCCTCCCCGCTTCCGGTTAGGGAGCTGCAGGCTGTTAAGCTCATCGCGGCTGCCAAACCGATTCCAATCAAACTCCAACTTCTTTTACCGTATTTCATGTGTATATTCCTCACTTTCTGATATTTCATTCGCTCGCAAGTCCTGTGGTTTCCTTGCTATGGTCTGTATTGTAAAGGAGAAATCTGAAAAACACCTTAAAGATTTTCAGAAAAAGAAGAAGATCTGTTACCGATTTGTGAACAATACAAAAAACGGTGCAGGAAGCTGAATTCCCACACCGTTTCGATTTTCCAAAGAGTTGCCCGCCTATCGCTCTTCTCGGAAATACGGAACACCGAGCCCCTGCGGAGGCTGATTCTCGCGCTTTTTCTTCATACTCGAGATAATGAGCACGACAAGCGTGACAACGTACGGAAGCATCTTGTAGAGCTCCTTCACCGACAGGTTCATGCCGGTTGGAATGAACAGATACAGAATGTACAGTCCGCCGAACAGGATCGAAGCAAAGACACTGATGTCCGGGCGCCAGACCGTGAAGATAACGAGCGCGATGGCAAGCCATCCGCGGTCACCGAACGCATCATTCGACCAGACACCGCAGGCGTAGTCCATGACATAGTACAGACCGCCAAGGCCCGCGATCATGCTTCCCAGCAGCGTTGCCGTGTATTTGTAGCGGTTGACGTTGATGCCCGCCGCATCCGCGGTCGCCGGGTTCTCACCGACCGCACGCAGGTTCAGGCCGATCCTCGTTTTGCGGATCACGAAGGCGGTGACAAACGCCAGGATGATCGCAACGTATGCGAGGAAGCTGTAGGAAAGGAAGATCTGACCGAACCAGCCGAGCTTGTCCGCAAACGGCAGCTTTTTGCTGAAATAAAGGCTTGTCGTAGAAAGCGCGATCGAAGGCACGTCGCTTCCGGTCAGCTTGATCAGGGAGCCTCCGAAGAAGTTTCCGAAGCCGACTCCGAAGGTCGTCATGGCAAGACCCGTCACGTTCTGGTTTGAGCGGAAGGTGATTGTCAGCAGGCTGTAGATCAGGCCCATCAGAAGTGATCCCAGCAGACAGGAGATCAGTGGGATGAAGATCACGAGGAATCCGTTGACTGGAGCACCTGCACGCAGCGTCTGCTCATAGAGGAACGCTCCGATAACACCGCTGATACCGCCGACGTACATGATACCCGGAATACCCAGGTTCAGATGGCCGGCTTTTTCCGTGATCGTTTCACCGGTCGAACCGTAAAGAAGCGGGATACTCTGCATCACGGCACGCGGAATAAAAGACATAAAATCAAACATGCCGATCACGCTCCTTTCTTACGGAATACCAGGTGATAGTTCACGAAGAACTCACAGGCAATGATAAAGAACAGAATGATACCGGTGATGATGTCCGCGTAGGACGCGTTGAGGCCGAACTTTGTCGAGATCTCGCCTGCGCCGCGCTCCATCAAAACGATCAGGAAGCTTGTCAGGATCATCAGCAGGGGATTGAACTTAGCCAGCCACGCGACCATAACGGCCGTGAAACCGCGTCCGCCGGAGATCGACGTCGTGACGGTATGGTTGGTTCCCGCAACGAGCAGCAAGCCTGCGATACCGCAGAGCGCGCCGGAGAGGAACATCGTACGCATGATGACGTTCTCAACCTTGATGCCAACGTATCTGGCCGTACGTTCGGACTCACCAACAACGGAGATCTCATAGCCGTGCTTGCTGTAGCGAAGGTAGATAAACACCAGAACCGTCAGCGTCAGAACGATCAAAACGTTCAGCAGGTAACGGTTGCCCGCGATCATCGGGAACCACCCGCTCTCGGTCGACTGGTTGATAATACCGATCTGTCCGGCCCCTTTCGGGACCTCCCAGACAATGACAAAATATGCAACGAGCTGCGTCGCAACGTAGTTCATCATCAGGGTGAACAGGGTTTCATTGGTATTCCACTTGGCTTTAAAGAACGCCGGGATCAGGCCCCAGATACCACCCGCGACGATCGCGCTGATCGTCATAACGGGGATCAGCACTGCGTTCGGAAGCTTGTTGCCCAGAAGGATCATGCAGGCTGCCGTTGCCAGCGCACCGACAAGGATCTGCCCTTCACCGCCGACATTCCAAAATCGCATTTTGTAGGCAGGCGTAACCGCGATCGAAACGCAAAGCAGGATCGCGATATGCTGCATCAGGACCCAGAACTTACGGGTCGTTCCGAACGCACCCCGGATGATCGTAGCATAGACCTCGAGCGGATTCAGACCGGTCAGGATCGTGGTCAGGATCGCGTCCACGATCAGCGCAAGAACGATTGCCGCCGCGCGCACTCCCCAGGCCTGATACCACTTGAGGGATTTTCTTTTGACAATGTGTAAAAGCGGCACATGCTCTTTAGTCATCGCTCTCTCCACCTCCGACACGGGTCATCATCAACCCGACCTTTTGTTTGCTGACTCCGCGTCCCTCAACGATACCGCTGACCTGTCCGTCGCACAGCACCAAGATGCGGTCCGCGAGCTCGACCAGCACGTCGAGGTCCTCGCCGACGTACACGACGGCGACGCCGGCCTTCTTCTGGCGGTTGATGAGGTCATAAATGGTATAAGAAGAATTGATATCCAGACCGCGCACCGCGTAGGCTGTCAGAAGCACGGTCGGAGCGCTTGAGATCTCACGTCCGACAAGGACCTTCTGCACGTTGCCTCCGGAAAGACGGCGGACCGGCGTTTCCAGATTCGGGGTGTTGACGGAAAGCTCCTCCACGACGTTTTCCGCAAGCGTGTGCGGATTTTTCTGGTCGAGGAACATCGAATTGCCGCGGCGGTACGAGCGCAGCATCATGTTGTCGGTGATGTCCATGCTTCCGACAAGTCCCATGCCAAGACGATCCTCCGGAACGAAGGAAAGGGATACACCGAGCTTCTGAATGCTGAGCGGATCCTTACCGATGAGCTCTTCCTTCTCGCCGTTGTCATCAATGTAGGAGATGGAACCGTTCTCCGTCGGCTGCAGGCCGGCGATGGCTTCGAGAAGCTCCTTCTGGCCGTTGCCGGAGATACCTGCGATACCGAGGATCTCACCCGAGTTTGCGGTAAAGGAGACATCCTTCAGCTTCAGCAGACCCTCCTCGTTACG
>ONYR01000316.1 GCA_900322165.1 uncultured Eubacteriales bacterium | reverse complement strand
GGAAGGGTGACGGGAGTGGTCCGGCCTTCTTTGGTAAACTGCCAGCTGTCGTTAAAGAGAAGGGTTTGTCTCATTTCAGCTTTCTCCTATCTGTTGGATTTATGGATCAGTCATTGTAATACAGTTTCAGCTTTAGCTGACGGAATTGTATCATGGGAAAAGTGAAGTGGAAAAGATAAAAAAATGCTTTGAAGGATAAAATATAACACAGTTGAGACGATTGGGCGGAATAATATCCTTAAACGCATGATTTTGCCTTTTCACATCGGGGAACGTCTCCTATAATGACGTCAACAAGCACCGAAACAGAACCTTATTCGGCCATCACAGAAACACTTCAAAAGGAGAAAACCTCATGGAAAAAACGCAGAAACTGACCCAGAGCCAGATCGACGGCGTTCAGTACCGTCATGCAAAACTGTGGCAGATCATCCTGTACGCAACCAACGCTCTTTGCGGTATGACTGTTTACACCCTGATGAACAGCTACGCCAACTACATTGCCGGCCTTGGTTACGCGATTACCGCAGTCACCGCCGGTATGATCATCACCGGCACCCGTATCCTTGACGCTGTCACCGACCCGCTGCTGGCCCTGATCTACGACAAGGTCGACACCAAGCTCGGACGTCTTCGCATCCTGCTGATCGGCGGATTCCTGCTGGAAGCCGTTGCCCTGCTGCTGATGTACGACGTGATGCCGAAGCTGAACCTTACCGGAGCAGCCGGCTTCATCGTTTATGTTATCCTGTACGTCCTGTACATCTTCGGTTACACCGCCCAGAACATGACCGCGCAGACCCTTCCCGCGATCATGAGCAACGATCCCAAACAGCGCCCGACCATCGGTGTCTGGGTCACGGGCTTCAACTACCTTGTCCCGATCGTTCTTTCCGTTGTCACCAACATCGTCCTGCTGCCGAAGTTTGGCGGTCAGATCAACCTTGAGTTCATGAGCGCGGTTGCCAAGCTGTTCATGCTTCTTGGCTTCATCGGTGTCATTCTGGTTTCGATCGGTGTCTCTGAGTACGACAAACCGGAGTACTACAAAGGTGTTGTCAAGCAGGAGCCCCTGAAGATCAAGGATATGATCGAAGTGCTGAAGGACAACAAACCGCTGCAGTGCTACATCGCGGCTCAGTCTTCCGATAAGATCGCCCAGATCACCGCTTCCCAGGGTGTTATCACGACCATGCTCGCCGGAATCCTGATCGGAAACATGGGCATGTCCACGATCCTGAGCATGGTCAGCATGCTTCCTTCTCTCGTATTCGCGATGTTCGGTGCGAAATACGCCGGCAAGCATGGTTCCATGAAGGCGATCGTTGTCTGGAACAAGGCCTGCATCTGGATCGCGGTAGCTTCTCTCGTTTATTTCTGCGTCATCAACTTTACCGGAATCGGTACCGCCAGCATCGCAAGCTTCGGCATTCCGATGATCCTGTACGTTGCACTGACCCTGATTCTGAACGGCGGCAAGATGTGTGTTACCACAGCGTCGACCTCCTTCATGGCAGACGTTATCGACTACGAGCTTGACCGCAGCGGCAAGTACATCCCGGCCGTTGTTACCGGTACCTACAGCCTCATCGATAAGCTGATCTCCTCCCTTGGAACGCTTGTTGCGGGTATCGCGGTCGTGATCGCAGGCTACCAGGGAACCGCTCGTCCGCAGCCCGGCGACCCGGCTACCCCGGCGGTCTTCTGGGTCACCATGATCGTCATGTACGTCCTTCCGATCCTCGGCTGGATCGTTACCCTGATCGCGATGAAGAAGTGCGGCCTGACCCGTGAAGAGATGATCGAGGTTCAGAAACGCATCGAAGAAAAGAAAAAAGCAGCCCTTGCGGAAAAGGCTGAAGCGTAAAACAAAGATAAAAGAAAAGTGCCTGTCCTAGCAACAGGCACTTTTTTGGATTATAATTCGGAGTGACGGTACTCGATGGGCGTTATGCCGGTGACTTCCCGGAAGCATTTGGTGAAGTAGTTGCGGGTCGTAAAGCCGAGCGCCTCGGAGATCTCGAGGATCGAATCATCGGAGGTTTTCAGCAACAGCTTGGCGCGGTCAATGCGGGCTTTCTTGACGTAATCACTGATGCCAAGACCGGTTTCTTCGCGGAAGCGGCGGGTGAAGTATGTGACCGAGTAACCGACAAGATCGGCGAGCTCCTGCGCGTGGAGGTTCCGGTCGAGGTTCATCGCAATGTAATCACAGCAGCGGCGGATCGGCTCGGAGTAGTGGGGATTTTCCTTCAGACGGTGCACACGCCGGATGAAATCGTCGTACATGGTCATGCAGATCGACGTGGTTTCACTGATGGTCCGAGCGTCGAGCGCGCTTTGAATGTACGCATCGCCGAGCGAGTAAGCTTCCTCGGGGTTCATTCCGCCTTCCATGGCGGCGCGGCAGACGATCGTGCAGAAAACCACAGTGCTGATACGAGCCCGCCGGATGGCATCCTTTACGGTGATCTCGACGCCGTTGGAAACCTTCATGGAATCGCCGAGGGCTTTTTTATAGTTCAGGTCACCGTTTTTGACCATCTCGAGCATAGCTTGTTCGGACTGATAAACGCGCCTGCGGTCCTTCGTGGGCTTTTTTCGCGGCAGCGGGGAGTCCTGAATGTAGGAGAAATAGATGTCGCTGACGTCAATGCTTTCGCCGGTAACGCTGTAGTGCAGCATTTTCAGATCGCGCGAAAACTGCATGTGCTGGCTGATGGGAATGCGCTCATAGGCTTCACGAAAGCTGTGGAGCCAGGCAACGCTGTAGTTGTGGATCCCCATCTCCTTCAGCTCCGTCAGGACGGCATCGAAGGATGTGTCGGTGTAACGAACCGGGCCGATAATGTGGCACTGCAGCAGCTGAGCGTCCTTTTTTTCATAGGCGGCTCCCCAGATGATCCCGGCTTGAGCAGAGAGAAAGGTAGGCATAGACTGTTCCTTAGCGATCTGCAGCATCTGCTTCAGGCAGCCGGAGAGCTCAAAGGCGGTTCCCAAAACGGGCTGATCCGGGCAGTTGGAAAAAAGCAGATTGCCGCTTGGGTCATAGGTCCAGCTGTAGATCGGACCGTCGGAGAGCATGAGTTCGCGAAATACTTCCAGTTTTTGTGTCACATCCATTTTGGCACCCCCTGTATGATTCATCATAACCAAATATAACGGAGATTGCAAGATTTTCCACAAGGAGGCAAGTGTATGAAAGCGATTGGTTTAAAGGCGGAGCAGATGATCGATCCGATCGGACTGCAGACCGCGGCCCCGATGCTGAGCTGGGTGCTCGATGAGGGGCAGCAGCAGTGCGCTTACCGGATTACGGCCTGCGTGGGCGGGAAGATGGTCTGGGACAGCGGGAAGGTGGAATCATCTTTGATGATGGTTCCCTGCGGTTACACCGCTGAGGCCAGAGAGCGCGTGATGTGGTCGGTTGAGATCTGGGACGAAAAGGGCGAGGCAGAGACCTCGGAGGCAGCCTTTTACGAGATCGCACTGACAGATCAGAGTTGGACAGCGAAGTGGATCGATCCGGAAACGGAGCATGATATCGCGGTGCGCCAGCCGTCGAGCGTGCTTCGCAAAATCTTTACAGTAAAACAGACCGGCAGCGCACGGCTTTACATTACCTGCCACGGCTTGTATGAGGCCAGGCTGAACGGGAAGCGCGTTGGGAATTTTGTCCTGGCTCCTGGAACCGATGATTACCGCGTGCGTCTGCAGTACCAGACCTATGACGTGACTGTCTTTCTGCATGAAGGTGAAAATGAGATCACGGTCACGCTCGGGGACGGCTGGTACCGCGGCAACAACGGTGTTGACGGACTTTACAATTACTACGGATCCGACCTGGCGCTGCTGTGCCAGCTTGAGATCGAGAATCAGGTCGTTCTGATCTCGGATGAGAGCTGGGAAGCGAGTCAGGAGGGACCGATCCGGCTGAATGATCTCGAGAAGGGTGAGGAATACGATGCCCGCAAGGAAACGGTCGAGGGATGGCATGGAGTAACCGTGAAAGATTACGGTTTGGATACCTTGACAGCCTCGAATTCGGTTCCGATTCTGGAGCAGGAGCGTTTTGAAGGCAAGCTGATCCAGACACCGAACGGCGAGACGGTCATTGACTTCGGGCAGAACCTGGCCGGATACACGGCCTTCGAGGTCGAAGCCAAGGCGGGGCAGACGATCACGCTCTGGCACGGGGAGACGCTCGATGAAAACGGCAACTTCACTCAGAGCAACTTTGACCCGGGGGAGCGCAACAAGAACGGAGGCATCCCGCAGCGTATCGACTACATTTGCAAGGAAGGTCTCAACACCTACAAAGCGAATTTCGTCTATTTCGGGTTCCGCTACGCGAAGGTCGAAACCGATGTCGATCTGACGAACGCGAAGTTTACCGCAATCGCGGTCTACTCCGAGATGCCGCAGACCGGCTTCTTTACCTGCGGAAATGAAGATGTCAATCAGCTGTTCCGAAACAGTCTCTGGAGCATGCGCTCGAACTTCTGCGACATCCCGACCGACTGCCCGACCCGCGAGCGGGCCGGCTGGACCGGTGACGCGGGCGCCTTCACGCCGACGGGCGTGTATCTGGCGGATTGCTACCCGATCCTCCGCAAGTGGCTCGCGGAGTGCCGCCTCGCGCAGAAGGAGGACGGCCTTGTCGCGAACATCGCGCCGGTCAACAACTCCGGAAGCTTTATCTCAAACATGCTGCAGGGATCCTCCGGCTGGGGCGATGCTTGCGTCCTGGTGCCGTGGGCGCTCTATGAGGCTTACGGAGACAAGACGATCCTCGAAGAAAACTACGAGATGATGACTAAGTGGCTTTCGTTCGTCGAAGACCGTGCAAAGAAAACGAGGATCCAGAACCAGCTGAATCCCTACAAGAAGTATCTCGTGGATGAGGGCTTCCACTTCGGTGAGTGGCTTGAGCCGGACGTTTCGAGCATGGACACGATGAAAAAGAATATGATGCTTGGCGC
>ONYR01000321.1 GCA_900322165.1 uncultured Eubacteriales bacterium | reverse complement strand
AGCAGCCGCCCAGAAAGCAGCCGATCCTTGCGATTCCGTGAAACAGCGGGATAAAACAGGCCGCGATATCCGCATAGACCGCAACATCCCACTTCTTCACCTTCAGGAAGATCAGTCCGAAAAGCAAGCCTCCGAAGAGTCCGCCGTAGAACACCGCCCCACCGATCAGCTCAAGAAACGGTACTTTCCCAAGCAGGCGAATGTTCAGCAGGAAGTACAGAAGGTGCGCTCCGAAAAGCGTTCCGACCGCCCCCACCAGCAGCAGCTCGATCATGTCGACCGGCCTGAGTGCGTGCTTTTCAGCCTCTTTGTAGGCAAACAGCCCGGCTGCGATCATGCCGATCATCGCCATCAGGCTGTAGGTCGAAAACTCTCTCCCCGCCAGGGTCAATGTCGGCAGCATCAGCGGTAAAAGCGCTCCGGCTTATAAAACTCGAAAATGACCATGTCATGGTCCGCTTCATGCGTATTCTCGTGACTCGTCCAGCCAACCTTCACCGCGCCCATCAGGAACTCAAGCTGTACCAGCAGCGGATAGTCTCCGATCTCATAGGCGATAAAGTTCGGGCGCGCCATGAAATTCATCATGCAGTTGCCAAGGGCGAATTTCTGCCATACCGGATAGCTTTGATCGTAGCGCTCCGGCTTCATCGCAAGCTGGCCGCGAATGATATCCGGCGCGTTAAGACGGAACCATCGGACAATGCGCGGGTCAAAGCTTTCAATCACATACTCGCCTTTGTACTCTCTCAGGATCGCGAGGGTCTTTTCGCACAGTTCATCATTTTTGGGGCCGGTCTTCAGTTCCACGATCAGCGGTTCGCGCCCGTCGACCACGGCAAGCACCTCCGTAAAGAGCGGGATGGTTTCCTTCGTCCCGCACAGCGACAGCTCCTTCAGCTCCGCGAGCGTCAGATCATCCACGCGGGCATCCACGCCGCACACACGGTTTAACGTGTCATCATGGAAAACGACGACCTCGCCGTCCTTGGAAAGCTGCACGTCCAGCTCCATTCCGTACCCCGCGTCACAGGCTGCCGCAAACGCCGGCAGCGAGTTTTCGGGGATCTGTTTATCTTCCGTATGAAGGCCTCGGTGGGCATAGTTCCGGCCGATAAACGCTTTCGCCTTTTCCTTGTTGCCGCCCATTGCCGGTGCGATTGCAAAGGCCGTTGCCCCCAGGCATCCTAAAAGCAGTTTTGTCGCTTTTTTCATGACAAACCTCCTTGAATTGATGTTTCTTTTCACTCGTCCATTATATCACACATCCCCCGCTGTCGTTATCTTTTTGACAACCTGCGGGCTCTTTTTTTCTTGTAAAACTTGGCGGGTTTAATCCGCATTTTCGGTTGTACTTGCCGTATGAAAAGAGTACAATATTTTTATCAATTCTCCTTATATATAAATACTTTGAGAGGTGAATCCCATGAAGCTGAACTACAAACGGACCCTGTGCGTCGGCTTTGCCTTCTTCCTGATCTGCGCCTTCTGGCAGGCCTATGACAACACGATTCCGCTCATCCTGACCAACAAATTCGGTATGAGCCAGACCTGGTCGGGTTTGATCATGGCTCTCGACAACGTTTTGGCCCTGTTCATGCTCCCGCTTTTCGGTGCGATCTCCGACCGCTGCAAGAGCAAGTACGGACGCCGCACGCCCTTCATCGTTGTCGGTACGTCCCTCGCTGCGATCGCGTTCATGGCGCTCGCGCTCGTTGACGCGCATCAGCTGACGAACCTTGACACGATCAACAAGATCGATGATCCCGCTTCCCTTGAAACTATCTATGAGATGGAAAAGGATGAGAGCCTCCTGACCCCGGACGGCGACGCGTTCGTCCTCTCCGAGTTCTGTTCCAAAGAGGAATTCGCAGCCGTCACCAGCACCATCACCAACACTGAAGGTACCACGATCACGAATCCTGACTATACCCGCTACGTCGTGCCCGCCCGCCAGGCTGCTGCGCGCGCCATCACGCACCAGCACCCCGGCACTTTGATCCTGTTTATCATCATCCTGCTGATCGTTTTGATCTCGATGGCAACGTTCCGCTCCCCGGCCGTCGCCCTGATGCCTGACGTCACCATGAAGCCGCTCCGTTCCAAGGCGAACGCCATCATCAACCTGATGGGCTCCGCCGGCGGCATCATCGTTCTGGGCATGGGCATGGTCTTCGGAACCAGTGCGGTCCGCAACTCGCTGATGAGCTACACCGCCTACTATGCGGTCATCGTCGGCATCATGCTTGTCGCGCTTGTCATCTTCCTGCTGACCGTACGTGAGCCGAAGTTTGTGAAAGAAATGCAGGCCGACAGCGTGAAATACGGCATCGCGGGCGAAGAGGAAGAGGCCGCCGACCAGCAGACCGGCCGCAAGCTTACCGCTGCTGAGCGCCGCTCGCTCCTGTTTATCCTCGCTTCGATCGTGCTCTGGTTCTTCGGCTACAACGCCGTCACCTCCAAGTATTCGGTCTATGCACAGACGATCCTTCACAAGGATTACAACCTGACCCTGATCATCGCGCAGGTCGCAGCGATCATCTCCTACCTTCCGGTCGGTATTGTCGCTTCGAAGGTCGGCCGCAAGAAAACGATCCTTGCCGGTGTTATCATGCTGGCGATCGCGTTCGGCGGTGCCGGATTCATGCGCGCGGGAAGCCCCACGATGCTGATGAACGCGCTGTTTGCGCTTGCCGGCATTGCCTGGGCCACGATCAACGTCAACTCCTTCCCGATGGTCGTTGAAATGTGCTCCGGCGGTGATGTCGGACGCTACACCGGATTCTACTACACCGCATCGATGGCCGCGCAGGTCGCGACCCCGATCGTCTCCGGCTTCCTGATGGACAAGATGGGCCTCACCGTGCTCTTCCCCTACGCGTTCATCTTTGTCACCCTCGCCTTTATCACGATGCTCTTTGTCAAACACGGAGACTCCAAGCCGGAAGCTAAGAAAGGTCTCGAAGCGCTGGATCAGGATGACTGATGAGGCGGATCCCTCTTGGCTGACTGATCCGGGCAGATCCGCCTTAGCTGACTGATTCAAACGATCAATTGACACTCAATCACGAGGGAGCCGCGCCACGCGAGAGGCTCCCCCGATTTTCTTTTGCTGAGTTTTAAAATCGCACTTGACAACCCTTGCACCCTTGGATATAATATAAAGGCTGTTAAGGCAATCGGAATGTGGCTCAGTTTGGTAGAGCGCTGCGTTCGGGACGCAGAGGCCGCAGGT
>ONYR01000323.1 GCA_900322165.1 uncultured Eubacteriales bacterium | reverse complement strand
TGAAGCACTCGATGGCACGGTTCATGATCTCCTCCCGCGTCATCTTTTCACAGGCCTTGGCGTCCATCGAACCGGGCACTACCATCAGCGCCCCGGCTCCGATCTTTTCACACAGATTCAGGCTTTTCTCCAAGTGATCCTCAAAGCCTTTGGCTCCCTGGTAAAACGGCATGGAATCGATCACGCAGCCGCAGCTCATCTCATGCGCTGTAAGCGCTTTTTTCAGGTTCTTCAGTTTATACAGGCGAATTTCAAGCGCCATCAGATCAAGCATCTTGATCCGATTGCTTTTCGCGATCCGGCAAAGCTGATCCGCATTCACTTTCTGACTGAACGCATCTGCCATAAACGAGAAACTCATAAGCGATAAAACCATGAACTATCTCCTCCGCAGGTATATTTTGGATTCTTTATTATACCGCTTTTCCCTGAATCTGATAAGTGTATTCTCCCGGCCCGACTTCCTTATTTCTTCTCGATCCGGGTAAGCGCTCCGTGAATCTTTCGAACCGTCAGATCTTCCTTGCCCTTAAAGAAGAAGGCGACAGGACTTGCGGTAACGAATTCCGAAATGGTTAAATTCGGATCACTGTCCTCCAGGATGTCATCTCCGAGCGCGCGCTGAGTAATCGCAACCAGGCAGTTCATCACCGCATTCTTTGCCGCGTCGTTTTTCAGAATCTCACCGACGGTATCATGAACCGAATAATAACCTTCCTTCGCTTCAAGACCGCCCGCGACCTCTTCCACGCTCTGGAACCAGTTCGTTGCGTCCTGCGCACGCTTGAAAGCAGGGAACGTAAACGCATCCGGCATGTTCTCCACGCTGCGAAGTGTAATGGTATCCGCGGCATGTCCGGATCTTGCGGTGACCGCACTTCCCGCCTCGGAAAGCGGGACATTCTCAAAGGTGAAGGAATGGCTTCCTGTCTTCGTTCCAAACAGCACTCCGTCTACATACAGGCTGACTTCATTCAGGTTGGAGTGAACCGTAACCGTTGTCGTCTTGCCCGGGCGCTCGTAGAAGCGTCTGCCATCGATATGGACGAAGGGCTCTTTTCCGAGCCATGCCTTGTAAACATAGAACGAGTCCTTCTTGATCTTGCGATCCATGGTGACAAGGCCTTTATTGTTCCGTCCCTTTGTGCCGCCCTCCTTGCGGAAGAAGCTTCCGAAATCAAACATGTTCCAGACAAAGGTCCCCCAGATCCACGGACGGGTGCTGAACACTTCCAGTGCCGCCTCATGCATCATGGCCTGATATTCCTCCGTGTAATCCATCTTGACCGGGTTCTCGGAATGGTAGGTCAGCAGGGCATCACATCCGTATTCGCTGATCGCGACTCTGCGATCCGGATACTTCGCGTGATATTCATCTGCCCACTTTCCGAGGTCATCAAAATCACCGCGGTACCAGCCGAAGTAATGGTTCCAGGCTTCCACATCACTGATCTCGTGAAGCGGGTGATCCCAGCCGGCCGCATATTCATGCGCGATGACCGTCAGGCGGTTCCTATCAATGCTCTTGACCGCCTTCTGAAGATCCTCGTGACATCCAAGCAGCTTCGGATTGTCGTTGCCGCTGATAAGGATCTCATTGCTTAATCCCCAGAAAAAGATCGAAGGATGGTTGTAATTCTGAGCGCACATCTCCTTGATCTCATTGACCGCGGCCGCATGTGCGTCATCATCCCAGCTTGTCGCGAAATACGGGATCTCCGCCCACACCGCAAGACCCAGCTCATCGCAGGCATCGTACATATCCTGGCTCTGCTGATAATGGGCCAGACGCACGCAGTTTGCGCCCATCTCCGCGATCAGGCAGGCATCCTCATAGGTCTCTTCCTGGCTCAGCGCATTACCTTCGTAGAGGCGGTCCTGATGACGGCAGACACCGTGCAGCGGGTATTCCCGTCCGTTCAGAATAAAGCCTTTTTCTTTATCGACCGCGAAGGTGCGGACACCGAAATCGGTCTCCACCTCGTCGAGAACCTCATTATAGGAAACAAGGCGCAGTCTGGCATGATAAAGATGAGCCTCCTCCGTGCCGTCCCAAAGCTTCGCTTCCGGAATCGTCAATTTGACCGTTACGTTCTTATCTGCCGCTGCCCAGGCTTCACTGACCATCTCGCCGTCTTCATCCGTGATCTCAACGGATATCTGCTCCGGGTTCTTCACACCGTCGATGCCTGCGCGGACCGTTACCTTCGCCGCGTCGCCTTCCGGCACTGCATCGATATAAACGCCAAGGCTCCCCAGATCATCCAGCGTGAAATGTCCTTCCGCAACACTGATGACGTGCACATAGCGGTACAGTCCGCCGTAGAACGTAAAGTCCGCACGCTGCGGATAGACCTTGTCGCTCGCGCGGTTATCGCAGAGGATCGCCAGCACATTCTCGCCCTCGTGGCACAGGTCGGTGACGTCCGCGCGGAACGCGCTGAAGCCGCCAACATGGCGTGTCGCAAACTTTCCGTTCACATACACTTCGCCCACCAGCGATGCAGCGCCTACCTCGATATAGACTCTGCCTCCGGCCGTCGGCTGCTGCGGTTTGGTAAACCGCGTCACATACCAGTAAGCTCCGCGGTCAAACGGAATACCGATCTGTCCGTCCACCGCGTTCCAGGTATGCGGAAGCGTTACGCACTCCCAATTACCTGAAACCGGCCATTCACACGGCACTTCGCTGCAGGTCTTGCTGAACAGCCAATCCTTGGAAAGGTCCTGGATCATTCTCATAAGCGCACTCTCCTTAATCAAAATGTATTTTCAGTGAGTTCGTTTTCTTTTCGTTTTCTGTCCGTTTACTCAGAACGCCTTCAGCTCAAACAGCCTCTTCGTTCCTGCCTGTACCATCGCCGGGTTGAAGCCGCGGAAGAAAAGTGTCTGAAGCTCCTTCAGCTGCATGCCGTAGAACTCGACATCGCCGGATTCGATCAAGCCGATCGCCAAAGGCAGATCCTCCCTAAGGATCGCGATCGCTTCCGGATCATCGCGCATCTCATCAAGACGGCTGTCCATGCTGTACTTCAGGCGGTAATCCTTCTCCGGGCGCCAGGTCTTTTCAAAGACACCGCTCTCAAGCTCGATCCTCTCGCCTCCGGGCAGCACAGCCTCTGCCGTGCAGCCAAACGGTACTTCATAGTGAACCGTCAGCGTGCCGTCCTCATTGATGCGCCAGTAAGAGGCATACCGTCCGCTGGCTGACTCATAGGCCACAGAGAGTTCCTGCAGGCGCCAGGTCGGCTGCGGCGCAAAGCGAACACGGCGGAATCCGGGCGCAAGGCTCTGAATGCCGGCAAGGTCACGGAACACATATTCCATCACGGAGCCGTAGGAGTAATGGTTGAGCGAGTTCATGCCGGTACCGCTGATCGAACCGTCGTCAAGCACCGAATTCCAGCGCTCCCAGATCGTCGTTGCGCCAAGGTTGACGCAGTGCATCCAGCCGGGGAATCCTTCCTGGAAGAGGAAATAAGCGGCAAGATCTTCCATGCCGTTTTCGGCCATCACGCGGCACATCATGGTCGCGCCGACAAAACCGCCCTTGATCTTCCAGCAGTCCTTCTGCAGGCGGCGCTTCAGCCCCTCGACCATGCGCTCTTTTTCAATATAGACACCGAAGTTCAGGCACAGCAGATAAGCGGTCTGTGTATCGATGCAAAGTCTTCCGGTCGCCGAGAAATACTCGTTCAGGATCGCCTTGCGAATATCTTCCGCAAGCGTCTCATACTTCTCTGCGTCCGCGTCTTTTCCAAGCAGCTTTGCAGCTCGCGCAACCTTGCAGGCAGTTGCGTAATAGTACATGCTCGCGACAAAGTAATCATCCGTGCCGCCCTTCATGCTCTGCGGCGTGACACCGTCCTGCGCAAGCCAGTCTCCAAAGTGGAATCCGAAGTTCCAGAGTCGATGCCCGCCGTGTTCTTCATCCTGACGAACGATCCACTCCAGCCAGTCATGCATTAACGGATAATTCTCACGAACAAGCTCCGCATCTCCATAGAAATCGTAAAGCGTCATCGGAAGGAAGCTGGCAACATCACCCCAGACGCTCGATCCGCCGGGCACGCCCTTTGAGAAATTCGGAAGATAATTCGCGACAACTCCGCCCCATTTCTTCTGATCGATGCGCAGATCCTTGAGGTATTTGTGATAGAAGGCTCTGGTATCCATCTGGAAGCACGCGGTCGGTGAGAATACCTGCGCATCGCCCGTCCAGCCGAGACGCTCATCGCGCTGCGGGCAGTCGGTCGGCATATCGAGGAAGTTGGAGCACTGACCCCAGAACGCATTCTTCGCAAGCCGGTTAAGCTTTTCATCCGAGCTTTCAAACGAGATCGCCGTGTCAAGGTCGGAGTAAAGCACCCGGCCGGTGAAATCTTCCGGCTTCAGCTCTCCCACCCATCCGCTCACGCGCACATAACGGAATCCAAAGTAAGTGAAATGAGCTCGCACGGTTTCGTGCCGTCCGTCCGACACATAGATCATCTGCACCTTCGCGGTGCGGTAATTGTCGTTGTAGAAATTGCCGTTCTGAAGGATCTCACCGTGATCGAGGGTGATCTTCGTGCCGGCTGAGAAATCGGCCTGATACTCAACGTAACCGGTAAAGTTCTGACCGAAGTCAAGGACGGTCTCTCCTGCTGGAGTGTGGATGATCTCCTTGACTGGCACACTGTCTTTCACGACGACCGGCAGGCTGTAGCGATCGACGGTCTTCCGGTCCTCCATCACGACAACCGGCTTTGCCGCATTTTCACGATCCTTCCAGAGCTGACGGTTCAGGCATTCGCCGTCATAAATATCCGTCGCTTCAAAATCTGAGCCACGGTACTGCCAGGTCTCATCGGTGCCGAAGACTTCTTCGCGGCCATCCTCGTAGCGGACACGAAGCTCTGCGAGGGCGAGGAAACGGTTTCCGTATACTTCACTGGCTCCTTCGTAGCCAAGACGTCCCTTGAACCAGCCGTTGCCGCAGAAAACCTCGAGACAGTTCTCTCCTTCCGTAAGCTGATCGGTAACGTCGTAGGTCTGCACCTGGACCGCTTCGTTGTAATCATTGCAATAAGGTGCGAGATACTCGTTCCCGACCTTCTGCCCGTTCAGTGCCGCCTCGTACAGTCCAAGGCCGGTCACATACAGCCGGGCTGAAACCGGTTTGCCGCTCAGGGCGAGACCTTTGAAAAACACCGGATGGAAATGATCTTCTTCCTGATGGCTGATCCATTTTGCCTCAAACGGCTCATCCATCTTTCCGGTCTCAAACCACGTTTTCGCCTCGGCCGTGTCTCCCTGATCGCCGGTCACCTTGACAGACACATAATATCTGGTTCTCGCCCTCAGTGTAAGCTCTGGCACTTCTCCAAGCGAATTCAGATCCACGCCGGCTTTCTGAAACAAAATATGTTGACATGCGTCGTCCTCAGCCACCGTAAGGGCTGCCTCGATCGCACATTTGCTTTCGGTATTTCGAACTTTCCACGAGACACGCACACTTGCCATCTCAAACCCTAAAGGCTCATGCACGCCATTGATTGTCAG
>ONYR01000325.1 GCA_900322165.1 uncultured Eubacteriales bacterium | reverse complement strand
TCCAACAGGAGCTTTGACTCCCTCAGCAGCGCGGCCAAGCTGGGCCTCTTGATCGGTGGGATCACCCTGATCCTGCTTGGAGGGATATTGCTTCCCGATGGGCTGATCCGCCTGAAAGAGCGGCAGCTGCGAAGTCAAAAAGGCGAGATCGGGATGGAAGCGGTCTCTCCGTATGGAGAGGATTATCTTCGGGTCCGCCGCGAGGTAGAAAAAGCCATCGATAATCTCAGTCGTTACGTGAACGGTGAAGAGATCGGCGTGGAAGAGGTGTATCTGGAAGAAGCCGAAGCCGCGCCATACCTTGAGGCGGCACGAAGTGTCTGGGAAACAGAAGGAATCGAAACGAAGGATCTGTCATCGTATCCGGTACTTCACCTTCAGGAGGCTGACGGCGATGGCAGCTTTGTGATCGGGATCGAAGGCGAGATCGGTGCGATCATTCTCTCGGAGAGCGGTATCCCGCTGATGGGAGTCAGCTATGCGCCTTTCCTTCAAGATGAGATGTACCCTGAGGAAGAGTTTGAGGCTATCTGGAGCAAGTTCCTCCCGATGATGGGGGACCGACTGATGACCGAGATGATCGAGCTTTTGCCGGAAGCGATCGACTATAGTCCGGAATACGAAGCGCTTTATTCCGAAATGATTTGGAACCGCGGGGTCATCAGCATCCGCCAGGCACTGACGCTCGACGGATCCTTCCGGCTGACCATGATCCTTGGTGCGGAAGAGGGCTTCCTGCCTCAAGGTTCAGATGCGGAAGAAGTTTGGACCGAGTACTACACGATCAGTTTTTTGCTGACGAAAGAGTAAAAATGACAACTTCGTGACAACTTTCAGAAAAGAACAAGAAACGCCTCCCTTATGATGGAATCAAACATCACGAGGGAGGCGTTTCTGCCATGTTACATCAAACAGAGAGAATTCAGGCACAGGACGAGAAAAAAAGAAAGATCCGTGCCGCAATCATCATCGGTATTGTCGGTGGCACGATCGCGGCGCTGTTGCTTGGTGAGATCGCAAAGAGCCTGATCATGGGCGGTGCGAGGATCGTGTCCGCGGCGCAGGAAGCCACCCGCGGCAGGTCGGCGGAGGAGCTGCTCCGCGGGTGGATCTCAGGAGGCCGCAAAACGGGAGCGGACTTCGATATTGAGACCTACACGAGCAATGTTGACATGGATGGCGATGGGATCGATGACCAGACCGACATCCTGCAAAACGCGAAGAAATGGGTGTCCTACAAGCCGCAGTATGTCAATGCCTACTACGACACCGGCTATCCGAACTGGTCCGACCATGAGGGCGTCTGCACGGATGTCGTCGGATACGCGCTGCTGAATTCGGGTTATGATCTGAAGGCCTTGGTCGAGGCCGATGTGAAGGCTCATCCGGAACGTTACTGGGACGCCGAAGACCCAAACATCGATTTCCGCCGCGTGAGCAACCTCTTGATCTATTTCCAGTACAACTCGATCAACCTGACAACGGACCTGAGCGAGACAAGCGAGTGGCAGGGCGGAGACATTGTCATCTTTGCGGAAGGACACATCGGGATCGTTTCAGACCGCCGCAACGAGGACGGGAATCCCTACCTCATCCATCACGGCAGTGTGTGGCAGACCGAATATGAAGAGGATAAGCTGCACGATCGGGATGACATTGTCGGACATTTTCGGATCTCGTAACATCAAAGTGCCGCCCGGAGCCGTGAAGCTGCCGAGCGGCACAAGTTTTTTAACCACGCACGCGTCCGATGATCCAGAAAACAAAGAATACAAGGACGTCGATCGCGACGATCGTAGAGCCGACGGGCGTGTCAAAGAGCATCGAGAAGAGGATGCCGAAGAGCGCGCCGAAAACGGAGATGAGCGCCGAAGCGATCGTCACGCTGCGGAAGCTCTTGAATACGCGCATCGCAGAGAGCGCGGGGAAGATCACAAGGGCGGAGATCAGGAGCGAACCGACAAGGTTCATCGCGAGAACGATGATGATCGCGATAATGACCGCGATCAGCAGGTTGTAAAGCTGTGCCTTGGTGCCGACCGCCTGCGCGAAGCTCTCGTCGAAGGTAACCGCGAAGATCTTGTTGTAGAACAAAACGAAAGCGGCCAAAACGATAACCGAAAGCGCCAGACAGATCCAGACATCCGACTGCTTCAGCGTCAGGATCGAGAAGGAACCGAAGAGCGTGGAGCAGACATCGCCGGAAATGTTGGAGGAGCTCGGGAACACGTTCATCAGCAGGTAGCCGAACGCCAGCGCCCCGACCGAGAGCATCGCGATCATCGCATCGCCCTTGATGATGGCCTTGCGGCCGCTCTTGAGAAGCAGGATCGCACTCAGGATCGTAATCGGCAGAACGATAAGCATGTTGTTGGACAGCTTCAGCACCGAGGCGATCGCTATCGCACCGAACGCGACGTGAGAGAGGCCGTCGCCGATGAAGGAAAAGCGTTTTAGGACGAGCGTGACGCCTAAAAGCGAGGCGCAGAGCGCGATTAAGACACCGACAATGAGCGCGTAGCGAGCGAAGGGATAACTCAGATAGAGTCCGATGGTTTCAAAAATGTTCATTTCAAGGCCTCCATCTGAATAAACTGCTGTCCGATCGCGCTCTGGCGGTATTCCTCGGTCGTGCCGAAGAAATAATTCTCGGAAATGTGAAGAATATGATCCGCGTAGGCAAGGGCGGAGGTGAGATCGTGGGAGACCATGATGACCGACAGCCCTGCTTTGTTGAGATCCGCAATGAGCTCGTACAGGTCGGTCGTGGCTTTCGGGTCAAGGCCGGTCACCGGCTCGTCAAGGAGCAGGATGTTCTCAGTCGCGCAGAGAGCGCGCGCCAGAAGCACACGCTGCTGCTGACCGCCGGAAAGCTCACGGTAGCAACGCTTCGAGAGCGAAGCAATGCCCATGCGCTCGATCGCGTCTTTGGCACGCTGCTTGTCTTCCTTGTGATAGAACGGATGGAACTTGGAAAACAGAGACGACAGGACGGTTTTCTTTTTCGCTTCGTGCTCATGAGAAGGGTCATGATCATGGTCATGTTCATGCTCATGCGTGTGGCCTGCGGCGCAGTGAGCCTGACAGCCGGAGAGCACGATCTCGAAGACCGAAGCGGGGAAATCGCGCTGGATATCGGTCTGCTGCGGGAGATAGCCGATCGTGCCGGCGCTCATGCCGCAGCCGGTCTCGATCGTTCCATCGAGCGGCGGAGTGAGGCCGAGAAGGGTCTTGATCAGGGTCGATTTGCCGGAGCCGTTTTCGCCGACAACGGCAAGGTAGTCGCCGGGGCGGACCTCAAAGCTGAGATCCTTCAGCAGCGGCATGCGGTCGTACCCGAGGGTAACGTTCGTTACGCGGAGCAGGAAATCTTTGGAATCGGTTTTGATAAAGGTCGTGGCAGCCATCGTTAATTCGAAGCCTCCTCTTGCTGGAGCGCGCAGTCTTCGCACAGCCCGTAGAACACGGTGCGGTAGGGGTCAAGCTGGAAATGGTGATGGGCAGAGAGATGCTTTTGGAGCATCTCGAGCTCGTCGCATTCCAGATGGATCAGTCTCCCGCAGCAGGTGCATTTGCAGTGGAAGCAGGAGGTGTGGTGCGCCTCAGGATCGACGTACTCAAAGCAGGCACAGCTGCCCTCGTCGATGATATATTTGTTGACAAGATGCTCTTCGATGAGCTTGTCAAGCTGGCGGTAGACGGTCGCGGTGCCGATCGGCTTACCGCAGGATTTAAAATAAGCGCAGATATCGGCCGCCGTCACATGTTCTCCGGCGCGGCCTTGCAGATAGCTGAGAAGCTCCTGGCGCTGATGGGTATTGTAAACAGATTTCATGGGTCGTCCTTCTTCTGTTCTGAATCGATGCTGTATCGATGTAAAATGAGAAACGTTTTCAAATTATACCATAAAGCGGCCCGAAGTCAATGCAGGATGAGCTTAATCTGAGAATAATTTTCAATTTACATGTCCGCGTCTCGGAAATATTTCACAAAAAAAGTCCATGGAGGAGCGAAAATTTCTCGTAGGCGGACATGTATGTTTTCGTTGCGGACATTGCCGTTCTGTGGTACAATCAGCGAAATTGTCACTCTCACGGGTTTTTGTGAAATACGAGTGAATGAAATGAGGTAACAGAGTGAGTCAAAAGACCAGTAAATCGGAGTACTACATTGTAGACAAGCGGGCGCTGCCGGAGGTGTACGCACAGGTCGTGGAGGCCAAAAAGCTCTTGGCCACGGGCAAAGCGGAGACGGTCCAGGAAGCGGTCGACATGACCGGGATCAGCCGCAGCTCGTTCTACAAATACAAGGACATGATCGAGCCCTTCACCGATATGACCCACCGCAAGACCGTGACGATCTACGCGCGCCTCGAGGATATCCCGGGCGTCCTGCCGCAGTTCCTCTCGGTCATTGAAAAGGCCGGCGTCAACATTCTGACGATCCATCAGTCGATCCCGATCAACTCCCTGGCCGATGTCACCTTGAGCCTTGAAATGTTTGATGAATCCTGGGACATTGACCGAATCGTCAGCGGCATGGAGTCGGTCGGCGGAGTCGAGAAGGTGCGGATCCTGGGTAGAGAATAACCGAGGGATCATATATATCTTTAGTCACGCGATTGACCCTCGGTCGGAGTTTTGGCTTCGCCAAAACTCGGATGGGTGATGGGGTCGGACGGCGATTGTTCTTTTGGAGGTTTTTATGGATATTGCGATTATGGGCTATGGTACGGTTGGTTCGGGGACGGTGAATGTCCTGACGAAAAACCGTGTGGATATTACGGAGGATTGCGGGGAGGTCATCCGCATCAAGGCGATCCTGGATCTGAGGGATTTCCCCGGAGACCCTTACGAAGACCGAATCGTGCATGATTTCGAGCAGATCCTGAATGACCCGACCATTCAGATCGTGGCAGAGACGATGGGCGGACTTCACCCGGCGTTCGAGTATGTTTCGCAGCTTCTCGCAGCCGGCAAGAGTGTTGTCACCTCAAACAAGGACATGGTTGCGGCCTACGGGGAAGAGCTGCTTCAGATCGCAGCGGAGCATGAGTGCGATTTCTTCTATGAGGCGAGTGTTGGCGGCGGCATCCCGGTCATCCGCATGATCAACGAGTGCATGATCCAGGAGCGCGTCGAGGAGATCACGGCGATTCTGAACGGTACGACCAACTACATCCTGACCGAGATGGAAGAGGAAGGCGTTTCGTTCGAGGAGGCACTCGAGGACGCGCAGGAGCTCGGCTACGCGGAGAAGAATCCGGAAAACGACGTGGAGGGCATGGATCCCGCGCGCAAGCTGGCGATTCTTTCCACGCACGCGTACTGCATCGACGTCAACTGGGAACAGATCGAACGCCGCGGTATCACGAACATTACCGTCGAAGATATCAAGATCGCGAAGGCGATCGACCATCATATCAAGCTCATCGCGCGTAGCCGTTACAAGCACAAGCGTCTCTTCGCGGACGTTGAGCCGATGCTGCTGCCGGAGGACCACATTCTCTCGCGCGTGGAGGACGCCTACAACGGGATCATGATCAAGGGCAACATGCTCGATGATATCACGATCTTCGGCAAGGGTGCCGGAGCGAACCCGACCGGAAGCGCAGTAGCTGCGGATGTGATCGCGGCAGCGGTTCACAAGTCCGCCGGAGTCAGCCGGACGACCTACCACGACTAC
>ONYR01000329.1 GCA_900322165.1 uncultured Eubacteriales bacterium | reverse complement strand
GATCCCGACCGCGATCATGCCGTATTTCTGTTTCCCTTCAAAAGAAAACATGTTTCCGAAGAAACGGGGCTGATTCTCAGCCCCGTTTTGGTTGTTTGAATTTGTCTGAGACACCGTATTCTCCTTAGAGGCGGGCTACGCCGGTCTCACGGGCCGCCTCAGCTACCGCTTTCGCGACGGCCGGGGCAACTCTCTCGTCGAACGCAGCCGGAATGATGTATTCCGGAGTCAGCTCTTCGTCAGAGATCAGGGACGCGAGCGCGTCGGACGCGGCCATCTTCATGGCATCGTTGATATCGGAGGCGCGTACGTCAAAGGTTCCGCGGAAGATGCCCGGGAAGGCCAGCACGTTGTTGATCTGGTTCGGATGATCGCTGCGGCCGGTTGCGACAATGTATGCACCGGCTTCCTTTGCGTCCTCAGGCTCGATCTCGGGCGTCGGGTTAGCGCAGGCAAAGACAGCGGGACGGTCGCTCATGGTCTGAACCATTTCCTTCGTAAGCACGTGAGGCGCGCTGACACCGATAAAGATGTCGGCTCCCTTCACCGCGTCAGCGAGTCCGCCCTTGACCTTGGCGGGGTTCGTGACCTTAGCCATCTGCTCCTTGACCGGGTTCATGCCCTTTTCGCGGCCTTCATAGATCGCGCCGGTGCGGTCGCACAGCGTAATGTCCTTGATACCGAAGGAGAGCAGAAGGCGGGTAATGGCGATGGCAGCGGCGCCGGCACCATTGACAACGACCTTGATCTCTTCTTTCTTCTTACCGGTCAGTCTCAGGACGTTCTTGACACCCGCGAGGGTAATGACGGCGGTGCCGTGCTGATCATCGTGGAAGATCGGAATGTCGCATTTTTTCTTCAGCTTGTCTTCGATCTCGAAGCAGCGAGGAGCGGAGATATCTTCAAGGTTGACGCCGCCGAAGGATCCGGAGATGAGATAGATCGTGTTGACGATCTCATCGACGTCCTTGCTCTTGATGCACAGAGGGAAGGCGTCAACGCCGCCGAATTCCTTAAACAGGACACATTTGCCCTCCATAACGGGCATGCCGGCTTCGGGACCGATGTCGCCGAGTCCGAGAACTGCGGTACCGTCGGTCACAACGAGGCAGGTGTTCCAACGGTTCGTATAAACATAGGAAAGGTTGACATCCTTCTGGATCTCGAGACACGGAGCCGCGACACCGGGGGTGTAGGCGATGGAAAGATCATCTCTGCTTTTAACAGGGACGCGGGAAATGACTTCGATTTTGCCGCGCTTTTCGGCATGAAGCTCAAGGCTTCTCTCAGCATAGGATTTTGCCATAGTCGTTCCTTTCTCGTAGATAGTTAAAAATCTGACATACCTAGCTTAACTCAAAACACACAAAAAGTAAACCGAATAAAGCGCATGAATTAATGAAACAAACAAGATAAGACTTTAGGTAAAATGATAGGTGCGGGCGTATTCGATGAACGAAGTGGTGCCGTTGTAGATATACTTGGCTTTCTTCCAGATCAGGCCGATACGGATCGGGATCGGCGGATCGCACGGAATGCCGACAAGATCGGGATCATCATCGGCGATCTCCTTGAAGAGGAAGGAACCGGCGTTGTTGAACTCGGCAAAACGCTTGATAAGGTAGATCTGGGACGTTCTCAGAACGACGTTCGGCTTGTTTCCGACAGCCTTGAAGCGGCGGTTGATCTCCGCGTTCTGGAACGAACCTTCACTCATCAGGATCAGCGGCTCATCCTTCAGGTCTTCAACGGTGACGCATTCTTTGCCTGCAAGCGGACTTTCCTTGCTGCAGGAGAAGACAAGGCTGGTATCGAGGATCGGGAGAATGTGGAACGCTTCGTCCTGGATCTCGTCAAGGATGACAAAGGCAGCGTCGAGGCGGTCTTCTTCGATCATACGGCGGGTCTGCAGCGTTCCGAATTCCTGAATCTCGAACTGGATGCTCGGATTGGTCCGGCTGAAGTCATGGAAAAACTGGGGGAAGAGGAAGGAGCCGATCATCGGAGGGATACCGATCTTGATGCTGTTGTTGATCCCGCCGAAGTTCTTCATGGCGCGCGTGGTTTCATCGACGCGAGTCAAGATGTCCTTGGCCTGTTCGAAAAGATATTCTCCCTCTTTGGTGACGATCATTCGCTTACTCTGCCGATAAAACAGGTTGACTCCGAACTCTTTCTCTAACTCCTGGATTGCACTGGTGACCGACGGCTGAGACACAAACATTTCCTTAGCGGCGCGGGTGACGTTCTGGTACTTACATACTTCAACAAAATAGCGAAGCTGCATGATCTTCATGGACGTTACCTCCGGGGTTTTTTGCCAATTACGATAGTTGATAAATGTAGATTGATTTTACCACAATTTAAATCTTTCTCAATCCCCCATAGTACTAAAAAGCGCATTATTCAGCCTAATTCGGCTGTTTGGCGGTATATAATTTTTCGGTGATTTTGGAAAGATGATAAGATAGAATTATACAATAACAAAAATAGATTTATAAAATACTGAAAAATAGCGCTTGACAGAAGGAGAATGTGTGGTTATAATAAACTTCGCGTTTGTAAGCGGCTTATGGAGAGGTGTCCGAGTGGCTTAAGGAGCTGGCCTCGAAATCCAGTGTCTCCGTAAGGAGCCGTGGGTTCGAATCCCACCCTTTCCG
>ONYR01000333.1 GCA_900322165.1 uncultured Eubacteriales bacterium | reverse complement strand
GCTGTGGCTCTCCTCATCGTCCGCAAGAAGATGGGTGCAGGCAAGACGGAAAACGCGTAATCACTTGGAAGCATCGAAAACAACGATATTCTAGGTAAACACTGAATTTGCTTTCAAACGTTACGTAGATTAATGAATATCATCACTTTTTCTAGGTAACCGCATCGCCGAAAAAAACACTATGGCAAGCAAAAAGGGCTTGTGAAAAATGAGAAATCACTTTTCACAAGCCCTTTTCTTACAGGATTGTAGTTTCACCGCAGCAGGCATCCGACATTGTCGACTACGAAGGCCGGCTGTACCGAGCTCTCTTCGAGGTCTTCCTTCTTGGTTTCGCCGGAGAGAACAAGGACGGAGTCCATGCCGTTCCTGGCACCGACCGCGATGTCCGTGTAGAGCCGATCCCCAACTACGACCATCTCACTTCGGTTAAGGCCGGTATGATCCTCGATCATACGGACGACCTCTTCGTAAGGCTTTCCGAAATAGCGCGGGGTCTTGCCGGTCGAAGCAGTGACAAGAGCACAGATCGAGCCGGAGTCCGGGATAAATCCGCCCTCCACCGGGCAGTTGAAATCGGGATGGGTCGAAAGGAACTCGGCGCCTTCCCGAATCAGCCGGCAGGCAATGTTGAGTTTTTCGTAGGTGAGGGTCGTGTCGAAGCTCACCACGACAATGTCCGCCTGATCTGAAAGCTCGATTCCCTCACGCTTGAACGCAGCTTCAAGGTCCGGCGTTCCCACAAGGTAGACCGGCTTCCCGGGACGGTATTTTTTCAGAAACTGAAATGTTGTCTCCCCAGACGTGAGAATATCCTCCTCCGTCACCGGGATCCCCATGTTCGTCAGGCGCGTCACATAGGTATCCTTCGAGCGGGAGGCATTGTTTGTAAAAAACAGATACCGCGCGCCGCTTTCACGGATGCGCTCCAGAAACGGCAGGGTCTCCGGAAACAGCCGGTCACCCAGATAGACCGTCCCGTCCATATCGAGGATCCACAGCTTTTTCTGCTTCAGCTCAGCGAGATCTCTGGTTTGATCTCTCATTCAGAAACCTCCGTGACCTTCGTCAGCTTGGCATGAACCACGAGACGTCCGAGATTGACGTCGAGGTTATAGTCACAGGTGGACAGGGTCAGGATCTGATCGGTGGGATCGACCTTGACATCGAGCGGAAGGTCCGAACGTGACTTGCACTCAGAGATGTACTGGCGGACCTCTCCTTCCGAATTAAAGTAAGGGATCGCATAGTTGGTTCTTGTGGTGCAGCGGTAGACCGAGAAGATCTCTGCCTCGTAAAGGCCGTCCTCCATGATGAACAGGAAGGTCGGATGCGTGCTGACAAAGTCGGTATCGATGAAATCGCCGAAGCATCCGAACATCGAACCGTCATTCATGCGATGGCCGTAGACAATGTAGTTCTGCCACTCACCGCCGACATCGTTGCGGTAATCCATGAAGAGGGTACCGCCGCGGTTGTAGTTTCCGTAGAAGTCGCGGTGCAGGTAATAATCATTGTCATCCGACTGCACCACAACATAATCGATCACCGTATCATCGATAATGATCCAGCCGACCGTGTCCGGATTGACCTCGATGACCTTGTCAAGCGAGTACATATCCATCGCATTGAAGGTTCCGGAAATGTCGGAGATCTCCACGTTGCTTCCTTCGAGCGCGGATTGCGAAGACTGCTCCGTCACGTTGACATGAAAGATATTCCGCACCTCGGCCGCGGTTTTAGCGCTGGCGCGGTACTGCGAATAGATGTAAATGATATCCACGGCGCAGAAAAGGAAGACTCCCGCAAAGAGCACGATCAGGAGATTCAGGATCCGGTTCACGCGCTTACGCTTTTTCTCGCGCTCACGCTTTTTTCTCCGTTCTTCTCTCAGATCCGCGTAGTAACGAGCATCCTTGGCTTTGGCCTTTTCTTCTGCGGCTTTTTTCTCTGCCGCTTCTTTCCGCGAGCGTTCGTCATCATAGACATCGCCGTCGGAATCATCGAAATCATCCGAAAACGTGATCGCCTTCAGTTTTTCGAGCTTCTCCGCTTTTTCCGCGATCTTTCGCTGTTTTTCTTCTTTGTCCATGGCTCCCCCCCTAGGTCACCTTTATTTTCCCCAATCAAACGGGAATGTTTCATCTGCCAGGAAGAGCGTGCTGTGGCCCTCCCACTTGCCCTGAAGCGCCATCTCGCGGCGGATCTTCTCCGCGCTCGGGACCTCGCCCTGAGGCACACTGATCGTACCGACCGAGGCCATAGCCGCAAAGCGGACATAGTCAAGGTCTTCCTCACCGCTCTCTGAGCTCCACGGATACTGCAGCGTATCGTACCATCCGAAATCAAGCGCCCGGAACGCGATCAGGTCACTTCCGGTCGTGATGCCGATGCTGCGGATATAGCCCGCTTCCTTGGCCTTCAGCATCGCATCGTACACGCCCTCTTCATCGCCCACGCGCGGCAGATAGTCCGGATCATGGATCTGGCACAGATCGAGATAATCCGTTTTCAGTGCACGCAGCTCCATCTGAAGCTGTTTTTCAAATTCTTTGGGCGTGGAAGGAACAAAGCTTCCCGCCAGCACGATCCTGGAGCGGCTGCCGACGGTGCCGTGACCGATACGCTTCTGCAGCTCCTCGCTCGGCATGCCGATATCAAAAAACGTGATCCCGCTCTCGATGGCGCGGTCAAGCAGCTCCTTGCACTTTGCGAAGCTCAGCTTCTCCAGCAGGCTCAGCTCAAGACCCACCTTGCTGACTTCCAGGCCGCTGCGGCCAAGTAATACCTTTTCCATGGGAACTCCTTAATACATCTTATCGATTTTGTAGGAACGCTCTGCTTCGCGTCGTTGGTCCTTTTTCGCCAGCGAATCGCGCTTATCGTAGAGCTTTTTACCACGCGCGAGCGCGATCTGCACCTTCGCGTAGTTGCCGCTGAAGTAGATCTTCACCGGCACGATCGTGTATCCGTCCTGCTTCACTTTTCCCATCAGCTTGCGGATCTCGCTTTTGTGAAGCAGCAGTTT
>ONYR01000335.1 GCA_900322165.1 uncultured Eubacteriales bacterium | reverse complement strand
TTCCTGCGGTGCAGTGGCCGCTTGTTATCCGCGACCGGCTTGACCCTGAAGGCCGCACGGTCCGGTTTGTCATGAACGTTTCTTCCGCGCCGCAGACCGTCTCCGACTTCTGCGGGGAAGTGCTTTTGCTGATCGGCGACAGCTCCTATGAGGGGCCGGCCGGTTCTGAATCCGCTTCCGGTTCCGCCTCAGCAGATGGCTGCCTTAAGCTTGGAGCGTGGGGTGCTGCCTGTCTCAGGCTTCCGCTTCGCGTCGCTCTTTGAGCTCTTTCTCGATCTGCGGCATTTGCTTCGAGAGCTTGTTGAAGTGGCGAGCCGCCAGGATCGTGATGATCATCAGGATCATCGGAACCAGACTGTAGAGGCAGCGGATCATGAAGATCGCGCTTGCAGGCTGTGCAACAGCAGCTGCCCCTTCGGTCGTGGGAATGAATCCGCTGATCTGAAGCAGAATACCAAGAAGGCCTGCGCCGACCGCGTTGCAGCACTTGTCCATGAAGTTCATGACAGCTGATGCGGAGGAGTCCATACGCGGCAGATTGATGTACTCATTGTAGGTGGACACTTCCATCAGCATGGGTGACTGCAGGTAGGAAACCGGCAGGTTGGAAAAGCCGGTCATAAAGAAGGCAACGATCAGCATGATCATGTTTGCGCCGGCAAAGAAGTTCAGCAGGTAGCCGACAACACCGACCGCGCAGCCGAGAATGACAAGGCTTGCGACACTCATCTTCTTCATCAGGGTCGGGAAAATGAACATCAGAACCAGCATCACGACCGTAAAGGCCTGCAGGGTTCCGTATTTACCGATATCGCCGACAACGTAAGTGAAATAGTAGGTTGCCGCGCCCATGCCAAGGATCATCTGGTGCATGCCCTTCATAATGCCGGTGTCCCAGGTATAGGGATTCTTTTTCAGCATCTGGAAGATCTCTTTGAAGGAGGTCTTTTCGTTCGGGCGGGAGCCTTCCGGCTCAAACTGCTCTTTAACAAAGACAAAGCGCAGGACGCCGATGAGGGCCAGCGGGATTGCAAACATCATGACCAGGGAGCGCCAGCCGCCTGCGGAGGTAGCAAGCTTTCCCATCAGGCGCGGGAAGCTGACGGAAACGACCGCGCTGCCGAGGGTCGTGACGATGCCGCCGAACGAGGCCATCTTGATGATCTCGCCTCGGTTTTTCCACGCGCGGACGGTGTAGGGCTGTGCTGCCGCGTACAGGAAGGTCTGGAAAATCGAGCAGGTCAGCGCGTACATCGAGAACAGCCAGATCGACTTCGCGGCCATGCTCCACGCCGGCGGGCAGCAGAACAGCAGAACGGTTGTCAGCCAGCCGCCCAGGATCGCGAGCTCATAGGGACGAGCGCGTCCGATCTTTGTGCGGGTGTTATCAACGATCAGTCCCGCGAACAGGTCGGTGAAGGCATCGATGATCTTGCTTGCCATCAGCAGTCCTCCAACGAGGGCTGTGGGCATGCCAAGAACCGTGCTGGCATAGAGGCTGAGGTAGCCGAGAACGATGATCTGGCAGCCCAGCGAAACATCGCGGGTCTTCCACGCGAAGAACCGTCCTACAGGGAAACGGTCTCCTTTTGCTTTTCTTTCTTTTGCCATTTTTTCTCTCCTAAAAAATGAATCATATTTCCATCCGCCATCTCCCGGCGGACGAGTTTACTTTATGACTGCGCCCTTCAGCCAAGCAGCACGCTTCGGCCTTCGAGACCTTTGGTGTCGGCCGTATAGGTCTTTCCACAGACGCAAAGCTCGATCGTGCGGTCCTGTTTCGTGGGATCGGCAACGGCGATGCGAGGTGTTGCAACCTCTGCTTCTTCCGGCTGGCTCTCGCTTTCATCGATCAGGACCGAGGCCTGCGTTGAAGCGCTGACACCGGCACAGGTGCAGGGCTCTTCTTTCCAGAAGTTGATGCCAAGGAGCTGCTCGCCAAAGTGGCGGACCGCGTGCGCGCTATTGGAGTTCTCAACGATCTCAAAGACCGGCTTGTCGGCCGCTTCCTTCCACTCCGCTTCGCTCGCGGCCGGAAGGATCGCGTACGCGTAGGATGCGCTTTCCGGGTGCGTTCCGTGAGAGATCCAGACCGTCAGGAAATGATTCTCACTGACATGACTTGGGTTGATCTCGACCTGATTCCAGGTTCCGCAGCGGTGTTCCTTCAGAATGTGAAGCTCGCAGCCGCCAGGGAAAACATAACCCACCGCTCGCTTGGACTCGGATCCGTCTCTGCCTGCCTGCTCCACATAGAGGCGATCGGTCTTCACGATCTTCTCTTCGCCTTCCGCCAGATCCAACTCGCCATCGCCTGTCAGGACGCGGAAGCGAAGATCCTTGCTCAGCAGGCGGTCGTTCAGCACGATGGTTTCGACCTGGTTGTCGGTCGTGGTGGAGATCCCGCTGCCGAGGCACACCACCTCTTTATCAAACATGAACCAGGACTTTTTGACCTCAAGGGTGCGCTCCTTGCCGTTTCCCTGACCGCGGTACTGCATGCCCGCAATACCCGCCTTGCCAAGCGTAGCGCCGCCCGCAAACGCGTAGGTATTGCGTGCCTCGGGGAGGTACCAGTTGAAATACGGATCCGCCGCGCGGTTGGCGCTGCGCTCAATGGTCGTACCCGGCAGACGCTGCATATCCACAGTCGCGTAGAAATCACCGTTGTACGCATCGCCGCTTCCGGTGTAGAGATAGGTGACGCCATCAGACATGTGCCAGAACTTTCCGGATTCCCCGTTAAGCTTTTCGTAGCAGGCGATGTTCTTGCTGTACATGGAAATCGCAAGTGCGTAGTTTTCCGTGCGGTGCACCGGCTTCACCATCGCTCCGAAATTATAGTGCGCGTGGAGCGGTGCGGCCGAGGGAACATTTGCGGCATCCAAACTACGCAGGCGCTCCGCGAGCGAGGGTGTGACAAAGTATTCCGCGGACGGATGGAAGTCGTAAAAGAGCTTCATCCGTGTCTTTTCTTCGCTGAGCTGTTCCTTCAACAGCGCGGTCAGCTCCTGTTTCTGTCCCTCCGGCAGCGCCTCACGCAGATAAAGAAGCGCTCTCAAAACCACCGCGCCGATCGCATCATCCTCGGCCCAGTAGCGGCTTGGCTCACGGCCGCGGCACACATCCATCATGTGCCCCTTGTAAAGAAGCGGCAGGTAGGTATCTTTCAGCCTTTCAAAAAAGAAATCGCGCTTTTCTTTCGAAAGCGTCAGGCACTCTTCTCCTCGGAAGGCGTAGATCAGGCCGCAAAGGATCGACAGAAAATGCTTACCATAGCCACCGGTATAGGCGAACATGTAATGCTGAATAAAGGAACCATCCTCGTAAAATCCATCTTCATACACCTGCCCGATCCCCGGAAGCGTCATGGGGTGGACATATCGCAGGGTCGTCTCGATCTTCTCGTTGGCCCAATCGATGAGCGCCTGATCCTGCCGGAGGATGCCGGTCAGAAGAATGACATGGCACTTCCACATCAGGTTCGCGCCGGTCTCATCTCTTCCACGCGCGGAGGCTTTGTATGCATCCTTGAAGAACAGAATGATATCAGTATATTTTTTGATCTCCGCTTCCGGATCGTCCAGCTCATCGTAGAGCAGAACCAGAATGTCGAGAAGGCGAAGCGGCATGCCGATCTCAAAGCCCCACCAGTTCTCGCGGCTGTCCGGCCCAAGGTTCATGTTGTAATGCTCGGCACAGTATGCATCAAGATCCTTCAGAATCTGTCTTGCATATTCTTTATTCCCGAAGTACTTGCTGTCCTTGGTGCGGAACGCCATCGCTCTTGCTCGCAGCGGGAAAATGCGTGAATAGAACAGCACTTCGCTTTCATCCGCATAGCCGCGGAAATCCAGCTCCTGATCGGCCATCCGATCGATCGAAGCGATGGCTGCCTTTTCATACACACCTTCCGTGTTTTCCTGCGCCCCGAGGAGATAGGCTTCCCAGCACTTTCGCCAATGATCAAAACGGTTTTCGCTCACACTGCACCTCCTGATTTGTTTTCGCTTTCCCATCCGATGACCTCGAGCAGCGAGAGCGCCGGGAACTGAGCCGGCTCGATCGCTTTCTTAAGGCTGCAGAGGGTCAGCGAAGTAATGCTTTTATGTTCAAACGGGAAGCTTTGGCATTCCCGCGTCTTTTTCAATTCAAAGACTTCTTCCTTGCCGTCCGAGGTTTTGACGGTGATACTTGACCAATAGGAATCATGCGGGAACTCGCCGCGGATCCACAGCCTCAGCTCGCTCGTGTCGACGGGACGGCCGAAATCGCAGCACAGCCACGCCTCGGGGTTTCGGTTGATTCCCCAGCTCTGGTGCGGGTAGAGGCGGTGCGATTCGTTCGCAAGCACGCCGTCGATAACGTTGCGCGGAGCGAACAGCCCGCGGTCCGGGAAGATCTTGTTGCGGAACGAATCCTCGTACTCGACGTTCGAGCTCATGTGAGGGTAGATGCCCTTGTTGTCCGTCTGGTCGTGCGGGTTGAGGGCGAGGTTGCGCGGACGGGACAGCAGGTCCGCTGCGCTCGCCGTCACGGCGCGCGCCTCGATAAAGTGCCGCTTCCCGGTGAACGAGCGGGGTGAAAAGCCCGCGCGCATTACGCCGAAGGGAATCGGGAATTCCGCTTCCGTCCCATCAAGGTAGACGAGCGTCGTGGGGAGCGTGTCCTCGAGACGGATCTCATAAAAACCGGGCTTCTCGACCTTCAGGCACACCATATCGCCCTTCTTGTAGGCCGGATCGTACACGAGATGGACGCGCTCGCTGCCTTCCGCGAAGGCCTTTTCCGCTCCGTTGTTGATGATCGATACTCTCATTTTCTTACCTCTGCGTTTCGCCTAATTTGCTTTTCGAAACCTTTACCACAGCGGCAGCAGCCTGCCCTTCAGCTTCAGCACCGCTTCGGTCAGGAAGTAGTCACCGTAGATGATCGCGGCGCCGGCCATGCGGTCGTCATGGTAGCGGAGCGATGCGCCCCAGACAATGCCGTCCGCATTCTCGTCCCAG
>ONYR01000336.1 GCA_900322165.1 uncultured Eubacteriales bacterium | reverse complement strand
GCTCGGACCGGCAAGGTCGATGAGATCCGTCCCGGCACCTACATTTTCAACGACTACATGCTGACGA
This sequence comes from uncultured Eubacteriales bacterium, assembly GCA_900322165.1. Taxonomy (GTDB): domain Bacteria; phylum Bacillota; class Clostridia; order Lachnospirales; family Bianqueaceae; genus RUG760. Next base: position 5,536 of record ONYR01000336.1, on the reverse strand, counting down.
AGGAGAAGGCGGCCAAGCCGGAAGACATCGCCGTGCGCATTTTTGCGACGGTCGTCAGTGTTCCCGCGGACGATTACGCGGTCATCGACGGCGGAACCAAGACGTTCCCGATGGACATTCTCCTCGATCAGGCACCGTATTACTACAATTCCTACGCGATGGTGAAGGGACGGGAGGATCTGGAGCTTCGGCGCATGAACGAGGAGCACGGCATTCTGGTGTCCACTAAAGGAAAGGTCGATCTGAAGGTCGGAGACATTCTCGAACTTGTCCCGATCCACGTCTGCACTGCGATCAACATGCAGAACCAGGTCTATCTTTACGATTCCGAAAAAGGCACCATCCGCAAGGAGAAGGTCGCGGGCCGCGGCATGCTGTTCTGAAAACGGCCAGGCATCATGAAGCAAATCTGAGAAGACAGCGGGGGAAGCCGCGGGAAAAACGCGGTGAAACCTGCACAGAAAGGAGTTTCCCATGAGCATTTACGAAGTTATGAAAGAAAAGAACATCATCCTGCCTCCGGCACCTCCGAAGGGCGGTCTTTACACGCAGGCGATGCCTTTTGGCGAGAAGCTTGTCTACATCTCCGGATGCGGCAGCGATATCAAGTATGCGGAAGAGACCGGCATTCCTGCGCAGGCCATCAAGGGCAAGCTTGGCAAGGAAGTTTCGATTGCGGAAGGTCAGCAGTGCGCGCGCAACGCGATGCTGAATCTCCTGGCGGTCGTGGACGCGAACTGCGGACTTGAAAACGTAAAGCGTTTTGTCAAGATCCTGGCCTTTGTCGGCTCCGACGCAGACTTCTACGATCAGCCGGCCGTCGCGAACGGCGGAAGCCAGGTTCTTGTTGACCTGTTCGGCGAAGCACCGAGCCGCTCGGCCGTCGGTATGGTCTCCCTGCCGGGCAACCAGCCGGTCGAGATCGAAGCGATCGTAGAGCTGAAGTAAGTTGATACATGAAAAAAGGACCTCCGAAGAGGTCCTTTTTTGTTTGTCTAAGACGAAAGTGATCATTTGATTTCGATCTTGATATCGCCGGTGTCGGTCGTGAGTTTGCAGGTGCCGCCGGCCGTGGTTTCGGGAACCTGGATCTTCCCGGTGTCCGTTTTGACGATAAAGATCTTGTCTGTGAGGAGACTGCCGGTAATATCGCCCGTGTCGGTCTCGATTTGGAGCTCAGCGGCATCGCAGCCATCGAGCTTCACATCGCCGGTGGTGCGGCGGATCGACATCATCTCATCGACAAGGAACGACGTGAGCGAGAGCGAACCGGTATTTCCGGTGGAGGTAAAGCTCTTGCAGGAAACATCCTCAAGGACGACTTTTCCGGTAGTGACGGAGAGAGTAAATGCCCCGGCACAGTCAAGGGAGTTTCCGTTGATCCTTCCGGTGTCGACGGAAAGATCGAGCTCTCCGGCAGAGAGGTTTTCAAGCAGGATATCGCCGGTCGTGGCGTGGATCCGCAGCAGGCCGGTGACCGAAGCAAGGAAGGAGGTGTCGCCGGTCGTGAGGGAAATATCAACGGTCCCGAACGAAAACTCTTTCGGAATCGAGATATCGGACGTGTCCGCGTTGATCACGAGAGCGTCGTATTCCAGCTTGGGAAGATAAACGGTGATGGAAGACGCTTCGCCAAAAGAAATGCCAACATGATCGATAAAGGAGCTGCGGTCGATGGATTTGACCTGCAGACATCCGTTTTCGACTTCGGCCGTATTATCATAATACTCTTCCGTCACGAACACGACGCGGCACTCGCCGTCGGCGGAGGGAAGGAGATAGACATCCTGCGTATCGCATTCAAGGGAAATCCGGTCGAAATCCTGCTGGATCGAGATGGTCTGCGTCTCAAGATCTTTGGACTTGGAGAAAAGCGTGTCCCAGCTCAGCGCCAGAGAAACGATCAGCGCGATCAATCCGATGAAAAATACGATACCTGCCACGAATAGCCAGACTTTGGTTGATTTTTTCATTTTTCTGTCTCCTTTGCGAGAAAGAGTGTTTTAATGCCAAGACCCATTTTCTTTGTCAGAACCACGGTTCCCTTTGTGGCGGCTTTACAGCCGAAGAACAGGAAGATCGAGAGCCCTGCCATGATCAATCCGATACCGAACCCCATCAGAGCAGAGAGGCTTTCCCCTTTGATAAGCATGATGCAGCCGCCTGCAATGCCGGCAACAGAAGCGGCGATGAACGCGACGTCGACCGCCCACAGAGAGATCACGAGTGACCAGAGGACGATGTAGAGGGAGAAAAGAACCGCGAAGGCCGCGATTAAAAGCGGGATCCAGAGCGGTGCGCCTAAGATCAGGAGAACGATCTCCCAGGCTTTCAGGCGGCGTTTTGGCTTCACGCGTTCTTTGACAATGATGGAAAGCGGTGTCTCCGCGATGATCTGGGACGCGATCTCCTCGGAAGGGCCGATCTCATTTACCGCCTCTTCTTCGGAGAGACCGTCTTCGATGCGGTCGTCGATGATCTCTGCGTAAAAGTTCAGCCTCTCTTCGAGGTCTTCCTTGGGCAGGCCGGAGAGTTCCAGCCTGAGCTGATCCAGAAACTCCTGTTTATTCATGCTGATCCTCCTTGGTAACAAAGCGGTAGATCGAGAGCATTTCCTTCCAGTCTTCCTTGAAGTCCTCGATCCGCTGAAGGCCGCTTGGTGTGATGTGGTAGTATTTGCGGAGCCGGCCGTCATGCTCGATGCTGTAGACTGAGAGCATATTGCCCGACTCGAGCCGTTTGAGAATCGTATATAAGGTGGATTCGGACAGCTCAAGATAAGGTTTCATATCCTTGATGATCTTGTAACCGTAGGAATCCTCATCCTTGATCGCGGCCAGCACACATACATCAAGCAGTCCGCGTTTTAACTGAATGTCCATCGAATACCTCCTTTCATGGTATACATCATAACGCGAGGTATTATGATTGTCAATGAGCCTTTTATCATTTTTTCAAAAAAATATGCATTTTTGGGTGCGATTTGGCTTTATTTAGCCCTTTTACGACTCCTGAGCTTTCTTCCAGGCCGCCGGGGAGAGGCCGACTTCGCGGCTGAACACCGTAATGAAATAGTTGTAGTCCTGAAAACCGCACTCGGAGGCGATCTCAGAGAGCGGCATTTTTTTGTGTTCCAAGAGCAGCTGCTTGGCCTTGTCCATCCGCAGCTGACGGATCTTTTCCGCGATGCCGCAGCCATAAAGCTGTTTGGAAAGCTCATAAAGCTGCGTCTTGCCGATCCCGAGATAGTCCGAGATCTGCGGAGCGCTGGGGGCTTCCGTAAAATGTGTTCTCAGGTAGGCATCAAGCCGAACCGCGACAAGGTCCTCCTTCAGCGAGGCCACATGCTCGATGATCAGGTACGACGCGACCGCGTGCAGGATCTGCGCGGCGGAGCGGACGTAGTCTTTTTCAATGATCGGCGCGGCGAAAACGGCTTCCTTCAGCATTCGCTCATTGACATGGTACGCTTCGCAACGCTTCTCGATCGCATCCCAGCCCTCCTCATGGGTGGAATAGGAAAAGACGTGGCCGAAAAGCAGGTAACCGACCAAGATCTCCCCCACATAGAGCGGGGTGACGGCTTCGGTGAGCCCGGCGTGGCACTGATAGATCGTGGTGCGGTGCTTTCTGGCGGCCGACGCACAGGAAGCGCGGTCGCAGGCCATGCAGGCATCAAATCCTTTGGACGTGCCGCGGATGACAGCGCAGTAGGGAGCGACCCGCTCCGGGTAGGAAACGAGCTCGCTGAGGTTCTCGTCAAAGACGGTGATGCGGATGTGGCTGATCGCGTAAAAGTCCTTCAAAAGGCCGCGCAGCTTCTCAAGATCGAAGATCGAAATCATGCGGAAACACCTCGTCATTCTGCACAAATATCTACTTCATATTTTTACCACACTTCCGAACAAAATCAAAGTAAAACGAACAAATTTCTATATCTTCAGGGGCGGCAGGGAGCTACAATTTTTTCAGAACCCGAAATAAGGAGGGAATCGCATGAGAGAACTGCTTCAGAAAGGTTATATCGGCAATCCTGCCCAGCTTGTGACGCTGCGCCGTGTGACGGTCAGCGAAGGACGGGCGAAAGGCACGGAGATCATCGAAGTCAAAACGGCCGGAGCGCTTGAGCTTGAGATCCTGCCGGATGCCGGACTCGATATCGGACAGTGCCGCTACAAAGGCATCAACATGAGCTGGATGAGCAAGAACGGGTATGACAGCCCCGCGGCCATCAGCCCCTACGAGACCGAATTCGTCAATACATTCCCGGGCGGGCTTTTGTATTCCTGCGGCCTCCGCTCCGCCGGCCCCGCAAACCGCGACAATGGCGAGTGGCATCCGCTGCACGGCCGCTTCCACAGTCTGCAGGCCGAGCATGTTTCAGCCACGATCGACGGCGATGAGGTCATCGTGTCCGGTACGATCCGCGAGACCGCGCTGTTCGGGCACTGTCTCGAGGTCAAGCGCGTGATCCGCATTCCCGTCTTCGGGTCAAAGGTGACGGTCGAGGATACCGTCTCCAACCTGACGCCCCGCGATGAGGAGATCATGCAGATCTACCACTGCAATTTCGGCTATCCGCTGCTGTCGGAGAAGGCCAAGCTTGTCCTTCCTGAAGTGCGCGAGACGCTGCCGCGCACCGAGTTTGCCAAGACCGGCCTCGGCCGCGAGTGTGAATTCGATGCACCGATCGACAGCGAGGAGGAGCGGGTGTTCTTCCAGAAGATGGAGCGCGAGTTCTGGGCGCGGTTGGAGAATCCGGAAATCGGCGTCAACATGACGATCTCCTGGTCCGGAGAGACGCTGCCGATCCTTTCCGAGTGGCGCTCGATGGCTTCGGGCGATTACGTACTCGGACTTGAGCCGACGAACTGCTACATTTCCGGCCGCCACGATGAGCGTGAAAACGGCACGCTTCCGGTGCTGAAAGCCTGGGAGAGCGTAAAGAATCAGGTCACGATCGCGTTTGAGGCGTGAACGAGGCTGAAGCGTAAACGTCTTCGAGACGCAAATGCGTTGGCAAAACCGAAACAAAAGCAAAAAATAAAAGCAACCATACAAACCAACGAAAAAAACAAGGAGACAAAACAATGGCAAAGAAAATGACATTCGCACTGGCATTCTGCAACCGCGGCTTCATGCCCGGAGAGCTGATTTACGGCGCGCGCGAGGACATGATCAAGGCGGTTACCGACGCCGGTTATGATTACATCGCGATGGACGCTTCCCTGACCCGCTTCGGCGGTATTGAGACCCGCGACGAGGGCCTGCTTTACGCGAAATGGCTGAAGCAGCACGAGGGCGAGTATGATGGCGTGATCTTTTCCATGCCGATTTTCGCGGACGAGAACGGTGCGATTACCGCGCTGCAGGATGCGGGCGTGCCGATCCTGATGCAGGCTTATCCGGACGAGATCGGCAAGATGGACTTCCAGCATCGCCGCGACGCGTTCTGCGGCAAGTTTTCCGTGACCGATGTTTTCACGCAGTACGGCGTGCCGTTCACGGTTCTGAAGCCCCATGTTGTCCATCCGCT
>ONYR01000337.1 GCA_900322165.1 uncultured Eubacteriales bacterium | reverse complement strand
GACCGGCGATCCGATGGACAAGGCCGGTGCCTATGGGATCCAAACGAAGGGCGCGCGGCTTGTCAAACGAGTGGAAGGCGATTACTTCACGATCGTCGGCCTGCCCGTCGCGGAGCTTGATCGGCATCTGCGCCGCTTCCGTGCTTGATCTGCGTCGACCCACGCTTGATCCGCATCGTTTCCACCATGGATCGAAACAATAAAACCACTTTCGATAACCTCAGGAGGTTCTGTTTATGAGTGAGAATCACAGCCCCTCGTTTCGAGATGCCTTCCTAAAGGAATGGAAGGCCGCCTTTGCTTCACCGGCCGCGTACGTTTACGGAGCGGTTTTGCTGCTCGTGGTTGGTATTTTTACGCTGCGCTACAACGTGACCGGCCAGCTTTCAAACTTTGAATACGCAATCAATGCATCCGCCTGGATCCTGATCCCGCTGAGCGGTCTCGCGGCGTTCTGGATGCACAAACGGCTTCATCACCGCACACCCAAAGCCGTAAAAGCGTCGGACGAGGCGGCAAAGGCCACTAAAGCGTCAGACGAGGCGGCAAAGACCAGCAAAGCGTCGGACGAGGCGGCAAAAGCATCCGCCGAGGCCAAAGCCAAAGACGATGCCGCTGAGGCTCCCGCCGATGATCCGGAGCAGCCTTCGCCGGCCACGGTGCCTGCGCTGTTTGCGATCTCTGCGGTGGCACTGCTCATTCCGACCCTGCTCATGTGCGCTTATGCGCTGATCCTCTCGTCCTTCGGCGAGGTCTACCTCCCTTCGGTCTTGAATGAGGCGGCGGCGTTTTTCTTCCTTGGCCTTGTTGCCAACGCGTTCGCGCTTTCTCTCGCTGCGACCCGGAAGAACCGCTTCCTGACGATCCTTTTCACGCTCGCCGGCATGCTCCTGAGCTATTACATTCTGCCGATCTCGACCTACTGCACCACGCCCTACGCGACCATGCTGTTCTTTACGCTCGTGATCGCGCTCATTGCAGTGTATGTGCTCCTTGTCAGCCGGAACCAGACGCTCGCGCTGCTTGTCGCGGCGGTGCTGGAGATCCTGCAGGTCATCTGTTTTGTTATCGCGCAGAACAAGTTCTTCTCACTGGCTCCGATCGTGCTTGCCAAGCTTTCGCTCTTTGAACGTTTCCACGTCTTTGTCGGCGGACTGTTCGACGGACGCGCTATCCTGTATTTTGCGGCGGTCTGCGCCCTGCTGCTCTCGCTTGCGAAGGCTGGTTATGGGTATGAACCCTCGCCGAAAAAGGAAAGCTCGGATGATGCCTCGGAGACAAAAGAAAAGCTTCCCGCTTTCGACAATTATCCGGTAAAGGTTCCTGCCATTGTCCTGTGTGCGGGCATCGTTGTCTTTTTCCTCACCCAGCTTTCGGGGACCGCACTGCTCGCGGACGCAACCTCGACGCACCTTATCACGCCGACCGAGCAGCTCAAGCAGGATGTTCAAAAGCTTGACAAGGACATCACGATCTACCACATCGTCCAGAACGGCCGCGAGGATGAATCGCTCCGCTCGGTCCTGGCCTATTACGATGCGATGAGCTCACACATCACCGTCACCCACTGCAGCCCGACCGTGCAATATGACTTTATCACCGCCCACGTGCTCGAATCGATCTACAACAACTCGCTCCTCTTCGAGTGCGGCGATCTGTACCGATTCGTCAGCTTCAATGATCTGTATTCCTACGATTATTCCAACTATGATACGACCGGCACCTACGAGATGAAATTTGAGGTCGAAGACCAGATGGCCCATGCCCTCGAGTACGTCTCCGGCATGACGCTGAACCGCGTTTACCAGCTGACCGGGCATGGTGAGAACCAGCTTTCCGCCTTCTTCCGCACGATTTTCGAAAAGGAAGATGTTGATCTGGTGGATCTGGAGTATCTCACGGAGGTTCCCGAAGACGCCTCGGCAATCCTCATCAACGCACCGGCCACCGACCTTTCCGACGAGGAAGCGGATCAGCTGTTCCTTTACCTGCAGCGCGGCGGCCGCCTGTTCCTGCTCACGCGCGTCCAGGCTTCCGATGAAAACAACCAGCAGATCCAGCTGAAGAACCTCTATTCGGTCATGATCGGCTACGGCGCAGCGCTGATCCCCGGTGTTGTCATGGAATCCGGCTCCGCCGCCTACGATACGACCAACCCCTACAACCTGCAGCCGAACGTTATCACGCACCCGGTCACGGATCCGCTTGTCGCTTCTCGAACCGCCCCGCTTTTGTCGATCGCGCAGGGCATGATGACCATGGAGGTCGGCGGTGTCACCTTGACCCCGCTCCTTCTCACCTCCTACGAGGGATATTCCAAGGTCGACGGCTACAATTCCACGACCTACGAAATGGAGGACGGTGATTATCAAGGCATCATGCCGCTCGCCGCGGCCATCGAGGCCGGCGATACCCGGATCGTCTGGGTCACCTCCGCTTCGCTCTTTGTTGATGATGTCAACACCGCAAGCAACAACGGAAACCGCTACTTCTCGACCGGTGCCATGAACTGGCTCACCGGCGGAAGCGCCCACACCGTCATTCCCGGCAAATCGTACAATTACGGCGTGCTGATGTTCAATAATGAGTTTGCCGCCTCGCGTCTGACGCTCCTGTTCTGCTTTGCTTTCCCGTTTGCCTATCTCGCGATCGGACTGATGTTCCTCTTTGCCAAGCTTTATCGCAAGAACCAGGCTGAAGCCGCCGCGCTCGCCGAAAAGCAGCGCCTCGAGGATGAAGCCCGCCAGCGTGAGGATGAGGAGCGCGAGGCCAAGCGTGAAGCCTACCGCCGCCAGAAAGAAGAAGCGACCCGCGCCGCCATCGAAAGACAGCGCGAGAAGAACAAGAAGAATTCTCAGTAATTCAAGAAGCCTTGCCAAGAAGCCTTGCCTTCGCAAAACAAAAAAGCCCCGAACCGTTTGAACTGCTACCCGTCAAGAGGACAATGAAAAATCATAAGATTTTTGCAACCAGTAACACCATTGTTACTGGTTGTTTTTATGG
>ONYR01000338.1 GCA_900322165.1 uncultured Eubacteriales bacterium | reverse complement strand
TTCTTTAATGTGATCCCGATTTCCTTGCCTGTCGAATGTCTGAGTGCATTGTCTATCAGGATCGATACCAGCTGCGAAAGCTGCGTGCTGCTGCCGCTCAACGCAATGCCTTCTTCAATCTCACTGTTCAGGATCTTCCCCTTCTCAAAGGCCAGGCTGTCAAAAGCCAGCACTTCACCGGTCACAATACGGGAAAGATCGATCGTTTCCTGCGGAAGCTCCGCACTCTCCGCGCGGGAAAGATCAAGAAGCTGCTTCACTAACTCGCCCATGCGGTCGTTTTCGTAGCGGATGTTGGCAAGCCACTCGTTGTCGCCAAGCTCCCGCGAAAGCATCTCCGCATTGGCGCCGATCACCGAGACCGGTGTCTTCAGCTCATGGCTTGCATCGGACACAAACTGTTTCTGTTTCCGGTCATTTTCCTCGAGCGGTCCGATGATCCTGCCCGCCAGCCAGAGCGAAAGGAAAAACAGAAAAGCCATAGCCCCAGCGCCCACAAACAGCACGTTGCGCAGCAGTGTCCGCATCCCGCTCTCCACCACCGTATTATCCAGGAAAACGACCAGTTCATAAGAACCCTGAGGGGTGGCTTTCCGTGTCTTCAAATAGTTGAGGGCACCACGCTTTCCGTAGCTGTCTTCACTGTCCAGCACGTCCTTAGCCATACGGATCAGTTCTTCTTCGCTGTAAATTTCCTTGTCATTTTCGATCGCGAGCACGCTGCCGTCCTCCGCAAAAGCCACGGTATAAAACGTCAGCAAGTCGTCATCGTACGGCGGTTTCAGCTGCTGATCACCGCGTTCCCCGCCCGGTCTCCCGCCGCCGGGGAGTTCAGACCACTCGTCATCGTCCTCGTCATCATCTTCGACATCGTCCGCATCATCATCCTCCGGTTTTTGTCCCAGCCGATAGAAAGCGGCATGCTGGTACAGCATTTCCCTGTTGCTTCGCTGCAGATCCTGATAACTGGCAAGAAGCATCACAAAGATTGTCAGGCCAAACAGCAGGGCTACCGCCCCCATAATCGAGAAGACGATTTTTCTTCTGGACTTTTTAAACATCTTGTTCCCTCAATTCATAACCAAGTCCCCGGACCGCCTTGATCACGACGCCGGAGCCCACAAAGGCCAGCTTTTTCCGCGTAAACGACATGTACACTTCCACATTGTTATACTCTGCTTCGCTGTCAAAGCCCCAGATCTTGACCGCCAACTGCTCTCTGGTCATGATTTGCCCATTGCTCGCAAACATATATTCCAGAATGCGCAGTTCCTTCTCGCTGAGCCTTACGCGCTGTCCCGTCTTTTCACAGCTGAGCGTGGCTGAAGCCGTATCCAGCAGCAGATCGCCGAAGCGCAGTCCTTCTTCCTGAAAGCCCACATTTCTGCGCCCAAGCGCTCTGATCCTCGCCAGTAATTCTCTTGTCTCGAACGGCTTTGTCAGGTAATCGTCCGCACCGCTGTCGAGGCCGGTGATCTTGTCATCCAGCTGGCTTTTCGCCGTTAACATCAGGATAGGCGTCTTCACACCGCTTTTTCTTGCCCTGCGGGCCACTTCGAATCCGTTCATCTCCGGCATCATCACATCCAGAACAGCGATATCGTATACGCCGCTCTTTAAGGCCTCAAGAGCCGAGCCACCGTCTGCCACATGATCTGCGTCGTATTTTTCTGCTTTAAGAAGGGCCACAAGAGCAGCCGCCATACGCTTTTCGTCTTCTGCCAAAAGGATCCTCATCATTCATCACCGCCTTATATCGGTATTATAGCAGAGAATCCTCCGCTTGAAAACATCACAGCTGATTCTGCGTCTCCGTATACGGAAGAACCGAGATTTCAAGGTTGCCGTTTTTCGTGCGAAGTTCGTCGATAAAGGCCTTTTCCTCTGCAGGATTCTTCATCTGGACCTTGTAGGACAGCCTGAACATGGAGCCCATACCGGTCGTCTTGACGCCTGCATTCTCCACTTTTTTCAGGTAGTGGGCAAAGATTTCGTCAAAGGTCCCGTTGTACTCAAGTGATTCAGGGATCGTGATCCGAAGCAGCCTGTCCTCGGTCATATTTCTGTGTTCGAAAATGCTGATGCTGCCAAGCAGCAGGAACAGCGCGCCGAGGAACAGCAGGATGATGAC
>ONYR01000339.1 GCA_900322165.1 uncultured Eubacteriales bacterium | reverse complement strand
CCAACTTGATATCGCATTTTGCGACATCAAATGTTGAAACTCTTCCCTTGTCAGAGCAAACATGAAATCCGAATCAAAGCGATCAATGTTTCTAGAAACCTGCTCATTGAAACGAGAGGTGGTGTACCCATATATCTCCGCTAAATCATAATCGAGCATGACCTGTTGGCCGCGGATTACATAGATTTTATCCTGCAGTGTTTGCTCATCGATAAGCATAATCTCGGTGCTGTTATCTGGCATGCCTAACTCCTGTGGTAATGTTTTGAGGGCATATAAAGGACCCGACAGAAAGGCGTTGCTTTCTCTGCCGGGTCACTTTGTGGTTGTCTATTCCCTTTTGGCCGCGGGAGCGGTTCTTTATAGGACTGACTCCTGATTTAATTCGCTTGCCGTCCTATGAGGTGAAGCGTTGTAATAGGTGGTGTGGGACGAGACGGTGCAAATTCGAAGGTTCAGTCCTATGGTGTTGGGACGGATATAAAAGTGAGTCAGACTGAAAAGCATAAATAGCCGGAGTTAGTCCTAGTGGTAAAGCTGTGTTACGATGAGATCCCCTCGGATTGTAGGACGGGAATACTAAATAACTAAGTGGCAGTCCTAGTGCAGACGAAAACTCAAAGCGGAGGATAGGACGGGGAGTTTTAAAATTGGCACTTCAGTCCTACCGGCCTGGTTTTCGAACAAAAAACATAGGACTAACAACACTTTAAAATGCAGGTTAGTCCTAATTGCAGGGCGGCGGTGGCTACAACCAACACGGGACTTGGCTATTATGGTATATTAAAATACACGATTTGAAGAATGATACGGGATTACTAAGAAAGCCACCATGAAAACCACCCCTAAAACCCACGCGCTGCGCAGCCCAAAACAGTCGAGGGAAGTTCAGACGGTTTTCCGTTTCAGGATCTTGGTTCCGATCTCGATCTTGATCGGGTAAGCGTCTTTCAGTTCGACCATCTCGATCAGCCGCCGGACAGCGGCTTCGCCCATGATGTGTTTGGAAACATGGATGGTCGTCAGGGGCGGGGAGAGGTATTCACATAAGGGAATATCGTCGAAGCCGACGATGGCGACGTCCTCGGGGATCCGGTAACCGGCTTCCTTGAGGGCTTTCATCGCGCCGATCGCGATATGGTCATTGTCGGCAAAATAGCAGTCCGCAGGCTTCTCCCCGCTCTGGAGCAGCGCCTTCATGTCTTCATAGGCACCGTCCTGGGAAGGAGTGAGACGGTGGACAAGCGATTTTGCGGTCGACATGCCGTTGGAGCGGATCGCCTTGTAAAAACCGTCAGCCCGCTGTTCAAAATTGCCGATGGGATAGGCGGAACGCAGATAGCCCGGCTGGGTTTTTCGCTTGCGGATCAGGTAGGTGGCAGCGAGGTAGGCTCCCTGGATGTTGTTGATGATTACGCAGTCGTAATCAGCGGTTTCAAAGTAAGCGTCGAGAAGGAGGATCGGTGTTTTGAAGCGGGAAAAGCGGGTGAGATCCGTGGTGTTCATCTCCGTGGCAAGAAGGATGATCCCTTTAAAGTCAGCCTGAGAGAGGGTGTAGAGCCGGTCTTCCAGGCTCTCATCTTCATACAGATATCGGATCACCAGATCATAATGAGCCTTTTTACAGGCGGCGCTGATGCCATCGGTAAGGTCGGAAAAAAACGGCGTGTCGGAGACGATAGCGCCGCTTTTTTTATATATCGCCAGGCAGAAGCTCCCCTTCAATTCATTGCCGAAGGCGGCTTTGCGCAAGAAATCGTAGCCGCGGCGCTGAGCCTCCTCCAGCACCTTGCGGCGGGTGGCGGTGCTGACGCCGGGTTTATTGTTCAGGGCCATGGATACGGCGGCTTCCGAGAGCCCGAGCTCTCTGGCTAAATCTTTACCGGTTGTTTTCATCGCGGATCTCCTCACAATGATCATACATCTCAAGCGAATCATATAAAATTAAGCGGATTAAGTCAATAAATACTTAAGAATATGTATAAATTAAGTTCGCCTGCCTATACAATTAAGAGAAAGAAAGGAACGGGAGGATATGCGATGCGCAATGCCTACATAATCGGACTCGATCAGAGTACGCAGGGGACAAAAGCGATCCTGATGGACGGTGAAGGCGAGATCGTGGCAAAGGCTTTTTTGCCCCATGAGCAGCTCATCTCAAACGAGGGCTGGGTCAGCCATGACGGAGAAGGGATCTTTCGCAACAGCGTGCAGGTGATTCGGCAGCTTATAGAAAATGCGGCTGTTAACAAAAGCAGCATCGCAGCGATCGGCATTTCCAACCAGCGTGAAACGACCATCGCCTGGGACCGGAAGAGTGGGAAACCGGTGGAGCACGCGATTGTCTGGCAATGCGCGAGGGCGAAGGAGATCACCGACGCGATGACGGATGAGGCTTATCGCCAACGTGTCCGTGCCAAGACCGGTATTCCGCTCTCGCCTTACTTTCCGGCGGCGAAGGCAGCCTGGATCCTCAGGCACAGCGAGCGGGCGGGAAAGCTTGCTCAAGAAGGACGGCTGGCCATCGGGACGGTGGACAGCTTTCTGGTTTACAAGCTGACCGAGGGCGCGGTCTTCAAAACGGATTACTCCAACGCTTCCCGCACGCAGCTGTTTAACCTTCATACGCTGAAATGGGATGAAGAAATCTGCCAGACGTTTGGGATTCCGATCTCCGCGCTGCCAAAGGTGGAATTTTCCGACGGAGACTTCGGCGCCACGACGCTGAACGGTTTCTTTGACACTCCGGTACCGATTCGCTCGGTGCTCGGAGATTCCCACGCGGCGCTCTTTGGGCAAGGGTGTGTTGAGCCGGGCATGGCTAAGGCAACCTACGGTACCGGCTCTTCGATCATGATGAATATCGGGCCTGCCTTTAAGGAAAGCAAGAGCGGGCTGGTTACGTCTCTGGCTTGGGGACGGGGCGGCGCTGTGGATTATGTGCTGGAGGGGAACATCAACTATGCCGGCGCAGTGATCACGTGGCTGCAGAAGGATCTGGGCCTTTTTGAGAGCGCAAAGGACACGGCGGATATAGCCGCCGCGGCCAATCCGGAGGATACCGCATATCTGGTACCTGCCTTTTCCGGTCTGGGCGCGCCTTACTGGAAGGACAGCGCCCGGGCGGTGCTGGTTGGCATGAGCCGGACGACCGGAAAAAATGAAATCGTGAAGGCCGGACTGGAATCGATCGCTTGGCAGGTGACGGATATTGTGGAGGCGATGAGCGCCGACGCAGGGATTCGCCTTTCGGAGCTGCGGGTCGACGGAGGACCGACCGGAAACGTCTGGCTCATGCAGTTTCAGAGCGATGTTTCCCGCGCAAGGATCTGCGTTCAAAAAGCGGAGGAGCTTTCGGCGATGGGGGCGGCGTTCATGGCCGGCATCGATGTGGGACTTTATGATGAGAAGATCCTTAACGCGGACCGGCTGAAGCGTGCGTACGAACCTCAAATGGATCGAGTTTTACGAGATAAAAAATACGACGGCTGGAAACAAGCCGTTGAGAAGGCATAAGGAGGCTGCTATGAAAGCACAGATCAAACTTGGTTTTGCCCCGACAAGACGGGCGATTTTCTCCGCTCCGGCCGCGGTGGAGTACCGCAATCTCACCGCGAAGCGCCTCAGAGAGCTTGGGATCGACTTTGTCGACATTGATGACATCAACGAGGAAGGCCTGTTGTATGATGACGCGGGCTTGGAAAAAATTATCGAGAAATTTCAGCGGGAGAAGGTAGACGGTCTGTTTCTTCCTCATGCGAACTTCGGCACGGAGTATGAGTGCGGACGTCTGGCAAAGGCGCTCGGCGTGCCGGTGCTGCTTTGGGGACCGAGAGACGAACGCCCGGATGAGAAGGGCATGCGTCTGCGTGACAGCCAGTGCGGGCTGTTTGCGACCGGCAAGGTGCTGCGGCGCTTCCGTGTACCGTTCACCTACATGAATAACTGCAATCTGGAGGATCCGGAGTTTGAGCGCGGTATCCGGGATTTCCTCGCAGTATGTAACGTTGTAAAGGTCTTTCGCCGCACCCGCATTCTGCAGATCGGGCCTCGGCCTTTTGATTTCTGGAGCACGATGTGCAACGAGGGAGAGCTGCTGGAGAAGTTCAACATTCAGCTTGCGCCCATTCCGCTTCCGGAGCTGTACGCGGAAATGCGCAAGTGGCGTGAGGAAAAAACGGAAGTGGAAAAGGTCGTCGCGTACTGCCATGAGAACATGACCTGTGCGATTTCTGAGGAATACCTCCACAATGTAGCGGAGCTGAAGGTGGCGATGAAGTCACTGGCGGAGAAGTATGGCTGCAACGCGATCGCGATCCAGTGCTGGAATGCGCTGCAGGATGAGATCCACATCATGCCCTGTGCGGCGAATTCCCTCCTGAATGAAGAAGGGATCCCGGTGGTCTGTGAGACGGACATTCACGGGGCGATCTCCCAGCTGATCGCGGAAGCGGCTTCGATGAACGAGCGGCGGGTCATGTTTTCTGACTGGACCGTGCGCCATCCGGACAACGATAACGGTGAGCTCCTGCAGCACTGCGGTCCCTGGCCGATTTCCGTGGCGAAGGAAAAGCCCACGATCTGTGTCCCCGTCGCGTTTCCGGAGAACGGCGCGGTGTCCGCGGAGGCCAAGCATGGCCCGATGAGCCTTGTTCGCTTTGACGGCGATGAGGGAGAATACTCCATCCTCCTCGGTCACGCCCGAGGCATCGAAGGTCCGTGGACCCGCGGCACCTATGTCTGGGTCGAGGTCAATAATCTGAAGCGTCTTGAGGCTAAGGTGGTGGAAGGGCCTTACATCCACCATGTAGCGGCCATCCACGGCGACGTGGTGCCGGTGGTGTACGAGGCTTGCAAATATATCGGAGTGAAGCCCGATCTCTACGATCCGATCGAGGAGAAGGTAAAGGCCTATCTCCACGGCGAAGACGTGATATTCGATGAGGTATGAGATGACAAATAAGGAACTGGCGGTGCTCTCTTATGAGCTTCGGCAAAAGGCCGTGGATGTGATCGTAGACGCGAAGGCCGGGCACATCGGCGGGGACATGAGCGTGATGGATATTCTCGTGATGCTGTATTTTAAGCACATGAACATCAGCCCGGAAAATCAGGACGATCCGAACCGGGATAAATTCGTGCTCTCCAAGGGGCACAGCGTGGAGAGCTACTACACGGTTCTGTCCGAAAAGGGCTTCTTTGATTATGAAACCTTCAAGAACACTTTTTCCCGCTACGGCAGTGAGTTCATTGGTCATCCGCATAATTCCCTGCCGGGCGTGGAGATGAATTCCGGCTCGCTTGGACACGGACTGCCTGTCAGCGTCGGCATGGCGCTGGCCGGGAAGATGGACGAGGCGTCTTACCGGGTCTATACCGTCATGGGCGATGGGGAGCTCGCGGAGGGCAGTGTCTGGGAGGGCGCTATGGCCGCGGGACATTATCATTTGGACAATCTCTGTGCGGTGGTGGATCGAAACGGTCTGCAGATCTCCGGTACGACCGAGGACGTGATGAGCCACGAGCCGCTTGCAGAGCGGTTTGCGTCGTTCGGATGGCATGTCATCGAGTGCGATGGCAACGACATGGACTCTCTTGACGCGGCATTTACCGAAGCGGAGCATACCAAAGGGAGGCCGAGCGTGGTTATTGCGCACACGGTCAAAGGCCGGGGGTCCGAGGTGATGGAAAACAAGGCACCCTGGCATCACAAGGTCCCAAGCGAGGAAGAATATGCTCAGATTCAGACGGATCTGACGGCACGGAAGGAGGCGCTTGAGAATGCGTAACCTGTCTGAAACTATGCATAAGCTGCCTGAGATGAATACCACCGGAAACAAGATTCCGAATCGGCAGGCGATCTGCGACACGCTGATGGAGGCCGCAGAAGAAGACCGCAGCGTAGTCGCTCTTTGCAGCGATTCCCGCGGATCCGCGTCCATGACGCCGTTTTTCAACGCGTTTCCGAAACAGAGCGTCGAGGTTGGCATCGCCGAGCAGAACCTCGTGAGTATTTCCGCGGGCCTGGCTAAGTGCGGGAAGAAACCCTACGCCTTTTCACCTGCCTGCTTCCTTTCTACGAGAAGCTACGAACAGGCCAAGATCGACTGTGCCTACTCCGACACGAACGTCAAGCTGATCGGTATTTCCGGCGGGGTCAGCTACGGGGCGCTTGGCATGAGCCATCACAGCGCGCAGGATATCGCGGCGCTCTCCGCGATCCCTAACATGCGGGTTTACCTGCCTTCCGACCGCCATCAGACGAAGAAGCTCATTCAGGCTCTTCTGAAGGATCAGAAGTGTGCCTACGTTCGCGTGGGACGCAATCCGGTGGAAGATATCTACAGTGAGACCGATTGCCCGTTTGAGATGAATCAGGCAACTGTCCTTAGTGATACGTCAAGTCCCGACGTGGCGATCATCGCTTGCGGCGAGATGGTGCGCCCGGCGATCGAGGCGGCCAAAGCGCTGAAAGCGGAAGGAATCTCCGCCTGCGTGGTGGATATGTACTGTGTTAAGCCGCTGGACACCGAGGCGATCCTGACGCTGGCTCCGCTGGTGAAAGGGTTTGTCACCGTGGAGGAGCACGCCCCCTTCGGCGGCCTTGGCTCGATGGTTTCACAGGTGGTCGCGGCAAACTGCCCGAAGCGAGTCATCAACATGGCCCTGCCTGATGCTCCGGTCGTTACCGGCACCTCAAAGGAGGTCTTCGACACCTACGGACTGAATGCGCAGGGAATTCGGGAAACAGCGAAAAAACTTCTGGAATAAAAAAGGCCCGGCAGAGAAGCGATGGCTTCTCTGCCGGGTCCTTTTTATGGTTGTCTATTCCCTTTTTAGCCGCGAGGCTGAATGGTTTTTTATTCTTTACAGCTCGGGCATTTCTTCTGTTTCTGCGAGAGAGCGGCATGGGCACGTGCGGATGCCACAGCCTCGGCCGAGGCGGGATGAAGGCTGAGTGGGACTTGTCTGAGGGTTTCGCCATCCTCGTAGATCGTCTCAGTTTCAATATCCAAATCATCATTCCAGACGATTCCGTAAGGGCTGATCAGCTTTCCTGAGAGAAACAACTGACGGCTTTTAAGGGCTTCGAGCTGCGGATATTTGGTGAAGAGAACACTCATATCGTACCTTTTTACCAGACCGTCCTGAAACGTGACAGCTAAAGCTGTCCCATCCAGAAACTCCAGATAAAGGGCTTTGTGAAACATACTAAAACCTCCGTGATATATTGTTATTTAAGGGGAGGAAGCTTTGTTTTGGGATGTGTTTTCTGGCATTACGTGTTTTTTCGGTATAATACAAAATATCTCGGTAAATATCAAACGCGCATTGTTATGCGAAAACCCGAATTACCGAGAAAAGCCCCCAAATACTTAGTATCTCTTGTCAAGTCCAGAATTGTGTGTAAAAACTCTTTCAGTTAAAAGCTGGTGGATGATCCTTCAGGCGACTTGGGTATGGAGAGCTTGCT
>ONYR01000341.1 GCA_900322165.1 uncultured Eubacteriales bacterium | reverse complement strand
GTAGAAGAACTGGTAAGCGTAGCATATCGTGAACAATATGCCGATCACGATATTGATGATTCGTAATGTATTCATATATACCTCCGTTAGATGGGAAACCTTTTTTCACAATTGCGCATTATAGTAATTTTTCGCTTAAAATGTAAGAGGCTGCAGGATTAAGTTTTGATGAAGAAAAAGGACCGTGAAAAACAGCTATAATACCCTTTGGTGATGCGGTCACGTAGGAAAAGTGCTTATATTCATTAATCTACGTAGTGTTTGAAAGCAAATTCAAGTGGTTAGAACAGGTGATACGTTTTCAGAAGCTGTATTTGCCCGCGGCGAGCGTCATCGCTTCACGGCCGGGCAGGAACACCTTGGCGGCCTGGTTGCAGGGGATCTCGATCTCGTAGCGGACCGTATCGCCATCGTAACACCAGGCGCTGCGGACCTTGCCCATCGGGGTCAGCGAGCAGCAGTCCATCGTGCAGAGGCGCTTGTCAGGATAAGGCCGGATCACCATCTCCCCATGCTCGACACGGATGCCGGCGGCGCGGTCGATGAGCCACGAGCTGATCGAGCCGTAGGAATAGTGGTTGAACGAGTTGTAGGGCACGCCTTTCTCGTTGATGAAGTTCCAGCTCTCGGGAATCGAGGTCGCGCCTTTCTTGACGGCGTAGAGCCATGAAGGCGGCGTATCCTGCAGCAGCAGGGCATACGCGGTGTCTGCGTGACCGTAATCGGTCAGCACACGGCAGAGCTCATAGGTCGTGAGGAAGCCGGTGTTGAGGTGGCAGTCCTTCTTGATTACCAGCTCATTCAGCGCATCGGCCGCAGCCTGGCGCTCCTCGTCGCTGTTCAGGAGGCCGAGGATGATCGGGCGGACATATTGGCACTGACGGCTTGATTCGATCGCACCGTCCTTGGTGAACATGTAGCGGTAAGCGTTCTTGGCTTTCTCGGATTCCCCGGCGTAGAAGGCTGCGTCCTCCTTTTTGCCAAGGAGTGTGGCGATCTCGGAGAGAATGTGTGTACCGTAGGCAAGGTAGGCGGTCGCGACGTCCGTATTGTAGCCGTCCGTGGTGTGCTGATGGTCAAGCTTGTTGGTGGAATCCGGCTCGAGCCATTCGCCCCAGTGATAGCCGGTATCGACTAAGTAATCTTCGATCTCCTTGGGAATGTTTTCATTGCCTTCGCGGACATCCTTGGCACGGGCAAGGCAGAAATCCTCCCAGCGCTTGATGGGCTCATAAAGACGCTCCAGAAGCTGCGGACACTGGTAGCGGCGGTACATGTTGAACGGAACGATCTCGAGCGAGTCGCACCAGGCTGATCCGCCGTCGCTCCCGCCGCGGCTCGGAGCCGGATTGTCCGGTGTGATCTGCTTGACGGAACCGTTTTCAAACTGCGTTGAGGCCTGATCCATGAGCCATTTCTGAATCACGGCGTAGGAGTCCATCAGCATCAGGGCGGTCCCGGAGAAGACCTGAAGGTCACCGGAGTAGCCGCTCTTTTCACGGTGCGGGCAGTCGGTCGGAATATCGACAAAGTTGGACTTCATGGAGCGGACGGAGTTCTTGAACAGCTGATCCACATCGGCGTTGCCGGTCTTGATAAAGCTGAGCTGTTCCATGTCGGAGTAGACCGCGTGAGCGGTGAAGTTCTCCGGACGCCAGAGCGTGTTGGTCTCGAGCTTCACATAGCGGAAGCCGAAATAGCCGGTCGTCTGGTGGTATTCATTCCATCCGCGCTTGCAGGTATAGTCGATCTCCTGCTTGAGCTTAAAAAGAGGGATCATGTTCTGAAAGTTCGCGGTCGTGAAGTTGCCGTTTTCATCGAGCGTTTCGCCGTGGGTCAGGCGGATGTGCTGACCTTCTCTGGCCTTGAGATTGATGGACACATAGCCGGCGATATTCTGGCCGAAATCGAGCACGGTCTCGCCCTTGGGCGTCGTGATGACGGTGGGGGTGAAGGCTTCGTGAGCCTTGACCGGAGGCGCGTCGCAGCCGATCAGGTTATCGTAGCCAAAGTCCTCGACCTTGACCGCGTGCCAGCGGGAGATCGCCTCGAGGCGCGCGTCATACTTTTCGAAGGACATGGTGTTTTCAGCCGTGACCGGGCCGTTCTGGGAGGCCTCCCAGGTCTCGTCCGTGACAAGGACGGCCTGACCGTCCACTTCCAGCTGAGCGAGCAGGGCTAAGGTCTTGCCAAAGTTGTTGCGGAAACGCATGTATCCCATCGGGCCGCGCCAGATGCCTTCGGAGAGCTGGACGAGGATCTCATTCTCGCCCTCCTGAAGGGCTGAGGAGACATCGTAGGTCTGCACCTGCAGGCGCTTGTTGTACTGCGTGAAGCCGGGCGTCAGGCACTGATCGGTGAGAGTCTTCCCGTTGATCGTGAACGTGTAAAGACCGTGCGCGGTCATGTACAGCCGGGCGTTTTCGGTTTTGGTGAGGCGGAAGGTCTTCCTGAGGTAGGAGGCGCGGTTTCCGATCTTTCCCCAAAGCTCAGGGTTGATCCATTTCGCCTGATAATCGGAGCTCTTGATAAGCCCGAGCTCATAAGTGGCAAAGCGGGGCTCGCCCTTTTGATCCGCTTCGTCCCACAGCTCGACCATGACCGTGACGGCATCACGTGAGGTTTTGTCGCATGACGGGGTATAGACGGTGGCCGAAGAGAGGACTTTTCCCGAATCGGATAAAACCTGACCATCTCGGCTTGTTTCCACGACGCGGAACGCGCTTTGTGCTTTCGCGCCTTCGGGAAGCCACTCGATCTCGGGACGGGTGTAGTCGATTCCGACAGGATCATTCAGATGCTCGATCTGAATACGGGCTGCCAGGATAGAGCTTGCGTAAGTCATAGGATTGCCTCCGTAAATGGATTTTGACGCTGAGAAGAGGTTCTCAGGCGCGTTTTTAGGTCTCAGCAACGTACTCGTAGGCAAGGCGGTCGGTGCCGTTGTCGGTGATAATGACGCCTCGGTATTCAAAGCCTTGCGAGAGGATCGC
>ONYR01000346.1 GCA_900322165.1 uncultured Eubacteriales bacterium | reverse complement strand
AGAATAGAGAAGGAGGCTGCGTCCATGCTGTATATATGGATCTATGTCGGAGTGCTGGTTGTGATGAGCCTTGTGGCGTTTGCAGCCTACGGATCGGATAAAAGAAAAGCCGCTCGGGAGTCCTGGAGGACTCCTGAGCGGACTTTGCTGCTTTTAGCCTTTTTAGGCGGCGGGTTCGGCGCATTTATCGGAATGCGCGTGTTTCATCATAAAACAAGGAAACCGAAGTTTCAGATTCTGGTTCCGCTGTTTCTGGTGCTGCAGGTACTGGGACTGATCCTCCTCTTGAAGCTGCAGTTAGGATAACGGCTGGAGAAGGCCGACCGCAACGTCGTTGACGTTCGTGCCGGTCGGACCGGTAAAGATCAGTCCGTCAACCGCCTTGAGCGCGGGATAGGCATCGTTGTTTTCAAGCACCGCATCGGGATCAATGCCGAGGGCGGCAAGCGAAGCGAGCGTCTCCGAGTCGACATAGCCGCCGGCCGCATCGGTCGGGCCGTCGGTTCCGTCACTTCCGAGAGAGAAGAGGGCAGCGCCCTTGATCGATGCGAGATCTCTTGCAGCGGAAAGGGCGATCTCCTGATTGCGCCCGCCAAGGCCGTTGCCTTTGAGGTGAACGACCGTCTCGCCGCCGGCAAGAAACGCGAGGGCTTTTCCGGACTCACGGTAGGTTTTCAGGATCGAAGCCATGAAGCTCCCGGCCTCACGCGCCTCACAGGTGAGCTGATCGGTTAAGAGGATCGGCTCATAGCCGAGTTCCTTACAGACAGCGGCTGCGGCTGCACAGAGCTCACGCACTGAACCGGTAATATGGGTCTCGATATTATCGAGTGCCTTCGGAGTTTCAACGTGAAGAAGCTCCTGAGCTTTTTCTGAAAGGCGAAGCTGGTACTTGGCTGCGATCGCCAAGGCGTCTTCGGCCGTTGCCTCATCCGGATAGGCTGGGCCGCTCGCGATCATGCCGGGCGGGTCACCGAGCACATCGCTCAGAACAATGCTGTAGACCCTGGCGGGAGCCGCGCAGAGCGCAAACTTTCCACCCTTGACTGCAGAGAGACGTTTGCGGATCGTGTTCATTTCGGTAATGTCCGCACCGGAAGCGAGCAGCTGTTTGGTGATATCCTGCAGCTCTTCGCCCGGGATCAGCGGCTTTTCAAAAAGCGCGCTGCCGCCTCCGGACAAAAGGAAGATGACGTCATCGCCTTCGCCGAGTTTCTCAACGATCTCAAGTGCCCGGGCAGTCGCTTTGAAGCTGTTTTCGTCCGGAACCGGATGACCGGCTTCATAGCATTCCAGTCCCTCCAGCGGGGCTTTGACATGGTCATACTTGGTGACAACAATGCCCCCGTCAAGAAGCGCATCAAGCTCAGGGCGAGCCTTGAAACAGGTGAGGGCAGCTTTGGCCATCTGCCAGGCTGCTTTGCCGGCTGCGACAAGGACAATGCGGCCGCCCTGCGGATGAAAACTCTCAAGGGCGCGAGCTACGGCGTTGTCAGGCAGGACAGCCTGAATGCTGGAATGAATAATACGGTCGGCATCAGCGCGAAGGGTAGTGATCATGGGGATCTCCTGTAAATGAAATTTGAAACGGTTTTGAACGCGCTTGATCAGGCGGGTTCAACGAATATATAGTCTTATTATACACATTTTTGTCCAACCTAAAAAGGAGAAAACGATGACGATCAAATCTTTGATCCAAGGGATCTCAGAATGCTCCTGCGGAAGGGATCACCGCTGCCCGGTGGATGCGATCGAGATCGGGGAGGGTGCGCTTTTACGATTGCCGGAGCTCTGTAAGCCGTATCGGCACATTCTGATGGTGGCAGATTCAAACACCTACGAGGCGGCCGGGAAAAGGGCGGAGGCACTCGTTCGGGAAAGTCTTCCGGGCGCGGTCGAGCGCGTGCTGATTCTGGAGTCAGCCGGAGAGGTTGTCATTCCGAATGAGGAAACGATCGCACAGGTCGATGAAGCGATGAGCGAGGAGACCGACCTGTTGATCGGTGTCGGTTCCGGAGTCATCAACGATCTGTGCAAATATACGTCTTTCTTTTCAAACCTGCCGTACTTTATCGTAGCAACAGCGCCCTCGATGGACGGATTTGTCTCGGTCGGCGCGGCTATGATCCTTGAAGGCATGAAGGTGACGGTCAATGCCAGACCGCCGAAAGCGGTGATCGGAGACGTTTCCATCCTTAAGGAAGCCCCGATGCCCATGCTGCAGGCAGGTTACGGAGACATCATCGGAAAGTTTTCGTGCCTGAACGATTGGCTGCTGGCCAAAGAGGTGCGAGGCGAATATTTCTGCGAGACAGTGTACGGCCTGACCATGGACTGCGCGAAAACGGTCGCAGGACTGGCAGAGGGAGT
>ONYR01000350.1 GCA_900322165.1 uncultured Eubacteriales bacterium | reverse complement strand
CCAAGTCTTTTCCGCTGTTATAACGCAATGTATACGGAAAACAAGGGTACCGGCATAAAGGAGTATATGCAGACGGTGGCTCTTCGAAGGAAGCCTGCATTTGCGACTCAATGCATCCGATGCGGACATTGCGAGAAAGTATGTCCGCAGGGCCTCAACATCATGGATCTGATCCAGGAGGCCGACAAGGCGGTACGGCCGCTGCCGCTCCGCATTGGATATGCGGCTGCGAGAAAGTTCATGTTCAGATAATCTTGAAAGGAGCTTCCATGAAAATACACGGACTTCAGAAAATGACCCTCCTGGATTTTCCGAGGCGTGTCGCATGCACTGTCTTCCTTGGACGGTGTGATTTTCGATGTCCATACTGCCACAACTATGAACTTGTGGACGGCTCTGCCCCTGCCGTTATGACCGAGAAAGAACTTTTTTCTTTCCTTGAAAAGCGTAAGGGTCTTCTTGACGGTGTTGCCATTACCGGAGGTGAGCCCTGCCTTCATGCCGGTCTGTATGATCTGATCGTCAGGATCAGAGAATTGGGGTATGCCGTTAAACTTGATACCAACGGCAATCATCCGGCACTTCTTAAAAAAATCCTGGACGATTGCCTTGTGGATTACGTCGCGATGGATATAAAAAACAGTCCGGAAAAGTACGCTGTGACCATCGGACTGAATAAAATCGACCTTGAACCTGTAAAAAAGAGTATTGACCTTCTTCTTGGCGGCACTGTAGAATATGAATTCCGGACGACCGTCGTCCGGGAATTTCATCAGGCGAATGATTTCGAGGAAATCGGTAAACTGATCCGAGGGGCTTCCCGCTACTTTCTTCAGAGTTTCACAGACCGTGATACCGTCCCATACGGAAATCTTCATGCCCCCTCCAGAGATGACATGCTTCACTATGCCGCTATAATAGGCAAATATGTAAAGCAGACCGGTTTGAGGGGAATGGACTGATTTCCCGACTCCCTCTGTGAGAAGGTATACAGCTCCATCAGAATCTACCTATATTTAATGCATTTGATCAAAAACCACAAGATATTGTGTTTTTGTTAATTCGCATCAATATATATTGATTTAATTTGCCCGGAGTGATAGTATATCTCAGTGGGAGACGAACCCCTGTCGCTTTAAAGTGATGGGGTGAAATCGGTCTTTTTTCTACTTTCAGGGGGATTTATATGTACAAAGTAATTAAGAGAGACGGCCAGATCGCGGAATTTGAGATCAGCAAGATCACTGACGCGATCACCAAGGCATTTGTCGCACTTGAGAAGCAGTTTCATCCAAGCATAATAGAACTCATCGCGCTTCACGTCACCGCGGATTTTGAGAGCAAAATCATCGACGGCCAGATCAGCGTGGAAATGATCCAGGACAGTGTCGAAAAAGTCCTGTCCGAATCGGGCTATGCGGATGTCGCCAAAGCCTACATTCTTTACCGCAAGCAGCGCGAGAAGGTCCGCAATGTCAACTCCGCTCTGCTCAATTACAAGGAGCTGATCGACAATTATCTTCAGATCAACGACTGGCGCGTAAAGGAGAACTCTACCGTCACTTATTCCGTCGGCGGTCTGATCCTCTCCAACTCCGGAGCAATCACAGCTAACTACTGGCTCAGCGAAGTATACGACGAGGAAGTTGCTATGGCCCACCGCAGTGCGGCCATTCATCTCCATGATCTGTCTATGCTGACCGGTTACTGTGCAGGATGGAGTCTGAAGCAGCTGATCATGGAAGGTCTCGGAGGTGTTCCGGGCAAAATCACTTCCTCACCGGCCAACCATCTCTCCACTCTCTGCAATCAGATGGTCAATTTCCTTGGAATCATGCAGAATGAGTGGGCGGGCGCTCAGGCATTTTCATCGTTCGACACATATCTCGCTCCGTTCGTAAAGATCGATAATCTCACGCAGCGTGAAGTCAAGCAGTGCGTACAGTCCTTTATCTACGGCGTCAACACGCCCAGCCGCTGGGGTACACAGGCACCGTTCTCCAATATCACGCTCGACTGGGTGGTACCGAATGATCTGAAAGATCTCTCCGCGATCGTCGGCGGACGTTATATGGATTTCACATATGGTGACTGCCAGAAAGAAATGGATATGGTCAATAAAGCCTTCATCGAAATTATGATCGAGGGTGACTACAACGGACGGGGCTTCCAGTATCCGATCCCGACCTACTCCATCACGCGCGATTTCGATTGGAGCGATACCGAGAACAACCGTCTGCTGTTCGAAATGACGGCTAAGTACGGTACTCCGTATTTCTCCAACTATATCAACTCCGACATGGAGCCCAGCGACGTTCGTTCGATGTGCTGCCGTCTGAGACTGGACCTGCGCGAGCTGCGCAAGAAGTCCGGCGGTTTCTTCGGCTCCGGCGAATCGACCGGAAGCATCGGCGTTGTCACGATCAACCTGCCGCGTATCGCTTACCTGGCGGCGGATGAGGCAGACTTCTACAAGCGCCTTGACAAGCTGATGGACATCGCGGCCCGCAGCCTGAAGACGAAGCGTGAAGTCATCACCAAGCTCCTCAACAACGGTCTGTATCCGTACACCAAGCGCTACCTTGGCACCTTCGAGAACCACTTCTCCACGATCGGTCTGATCGGTATGAACGAAGTCGGCCTCAACGCCAAGTGGCTGCGCGCGGACCTTACCAACCCCAAGACCCAGGCCTTTGCCAAGGATGTCCTGAATCATATGCGTGAGCGCCTGAGCGATTATCAGGAGCAGTACGGCGATCTGTACAACCTCGAGGCGACACCGGCTGAGTCTACGACCTACCGCTTCGCCAAGCACGACAAGGAACAGTTCCCGGACATCATCACCGCCAACGAGAACGGTACGCCTTACTACACCAACTCTTCGCATCTGCCGGTTGGCTACACCGAGGATATCTTCTCTGCACTTGATGTTCAGGATGAACTCCAGACCCTCTACACCTCCGGTACCGTTTTCCACGCCTTCCTCGGCGAGAAGCTTCCGGATTGGAAGGCAGCAGCGGCGCTTGTCCGCAAGATCGCGGAGAACTACCGTCTGCCGTACTACACCATGTCCCCGACCTACTCGGTATGTAAGGACCATGGCTACCTGACCGGTGAGGTCTATACCTGCCCGATCTGCGGCCGCAAGACCGAGGTCTACAGCCGTATTACCGGTTACTACCGTCCGATCCAGAACTGGAACGACGGTAAGGTCCAGGAGTTCAAGGATCGTAAGGAATACGATCTGTCCCATTCCTTCCTGCGTCACAAGGGACCGGCTACGGCGGGCATTTCCGCGCTGAGCGAGATCCCCGCTCAGGAGGTTAAGGTGGAAGCTCCGGTAGTGGAAACGGCAGTCAAGGCGGCTGAGCCCGCTGAGGCTGAAAAGCCCGCAGAGCTTGGCAATATCATCCTCTTCAAGACTCCGACCTGCCCGAACTGCAAGGCGGCGATGGCGCTCCTTGACAAGGCGGGGATCGCCTACGCGACCCTGAACGCGAACGAAGAGCGCGAGCTCGTGGAGAAGTTCGGTGTCAAGCAGGCTCCGACCCTGATCGTGATGAGCGGCGAGGGCTTTGAAAAGTACCGCGGCGTTTCCGAGATCAAGGGCTGGCTGATGGCCGCGAAAAAGTGAGAAGGATCTAAGCTGATGTAAACAATAACAGGAGACAGACCGCTTTGGTTTGTCTCCTGTTTGCAACTGTTGGTAACGGCAGAAGCTGCGGCGGCTGCCGCGGATAAGGAGGAATCGCTCAAATGTATGATATCGTCGTAGTGGGCGGAGGCCCGGCAGGCATGACCGCAGCGCTCTATGCGCTTCGAAACGGAAAAAGTGTTGTCGTGATCGAGAAAGAAGGCTTCGGGGGTCAGATCACTCATTCTCCGAAGGTCGAGAATTATCCCGGCTACACCTCGCTGAGCGGCAATGAGCTCGCGGACCATATGATGGCTCAGATCATGGAGCAGGGCGCGGACATCGAGATCGCGACGGTCTGCGGCATCACCCCCTGCGAGGGTGGCTGGAGCGTTCAGACGGATGACGGCACAGCCTTTGAAGGAAAGAGTGTCATTATCGCGACCGGTGTCAAGCATCGCATGCTCGGTCTTCCGGGCGAGGATGAGCTCGTTGGCGAAGGCATTTCTTTCTGCGCGGTCTGCGACGGTGATTTTTACACGGGCCGCGAGGTCATCATGGTCGGCGGCGGCAATTCCGCGCTGCAGGAAGCGATCCTTCTCTCCGATAAATGTGCCAAGGTGACGATCGTACAGGATCTTCCGTTCCTGACCGGTGAAAAGCGCCTTCAGGAAGTGCTCGCGAGCCGCGATAACGTCAGCGTGATCGTGGGACAGAAGGTCGAGGAAATCCTGACAAACGAAAACGGATCCTTTAAAGGGATCCGTATCGTATCGAAAGAAAGCGGGGAATCTCGCGAGGTCCTTGCGGACGGTATGTTTGTTGCGATCGGGCTGATCCCGGAAAACAAACCGTTTGAAGCGCTCGCGGATCTGAATGCTTACGGCTACTTTGACTCAGGCGAGGACTGCGCCACCAAGACGCCGGGCATCTTTGTTGCCGGTGACTGCCGCAGCAAGGCGATCCGTCAGGTAACGACCGCCTGCGCGGACGGCGCGGTCGCGGCGCTTTCCGCCTGCCGCTACATCAACATGATGTGAAATCGTGCAGAACGTGCCATTGTATGCGCTGAGCGAAGCGATCAGATCATTCGCCTTCCGCAGGTCGGACAGAATTTGTGACCGGCCGGAACGACTCCGCCGCATTCCGGGCAGAACTTCACGGTGTCACCGAAGCTCGCGGATGGTTTGGACTTTACCGTCCGCATCTCAAGCTTTGTATTCTTGGGGTGGACGATCTGGTAGGAGAGGGTCAGTTTGCAGCTCTTTTCAGGCGCAAGCGCTTTGATATCCCAGGTGACCTCACCGGTCTCGGCGTTCAAACTTCCGCCGGAGAGTTCGAGCGTTTCGACCTTGATCTTATCTTCCGCGGAGATCGGGATCTGGTCGGAGATCTGCACGTTAACCGGCGTGTTCTTGCGATTCAACAATTCGATCGTGTAGACCAGCTTTCTGGTCTGCGTGCCCTTCAGAAGTGCCTCGGAGTGTTCATCCGAGGTATTTTTGCGTTCGATCACAAGACTGGATTCCTTGCCGAGCGAGAGAACGAGAGGATCACCGACGCTTGTCTCAGGGATCTGCACGGTTCCGACGTTCGTCTGCTGGTAATAGACGTATGCCTGGCACGGGATCAGGTGATAAGCGGACGGATCCTTCAGCGTGGCGGTAAGGTAGACCGCGGGCGAAAGCTTCGGGACTGCACCGTAGAGGTAACTGACCGGAAGGGTCTGCTCGAGCACGTCGAT
>ONYR01000357.1 GCA_900322165.1 uncultured Eubacteriales bacterium | reverse complement strand
GCAAGGAAGCCATCGCCCGATCGTGGTCCTTTCGACCGCTTCGGTTTACAAATTCCCGTCCGCTGTTCTTACCGCGATCGGCGGCACGCCCTCCGACAACGAATTCGAGACCATGCGCCAGCTTCATGAGCTGACCGAGGTTCCGGTTCCCGCGGGGCTTCAAGGGCTCGAAAAAAAGCCCACGAGGCACAACACCGTCATCGAGAAAGAAGCGATGCTCGCTTCCGTTCTCGACCGAATGTAAACGCCAGGCACAAACTCATATTATTATAGAAGGAATCCGAAATGAACGAATGCAGAAAAGTAATTGTAAAGGTGCCCGCCACGACCGCAAACATGGGGCCGGGCTTTGACTGTTTCGGCTGTGCTTTCCAGATGTACAACACCCTCACCTTTGAGGTAGCCGAAAACGGCTACACGTTCGACGGCTTCGAGCCCCAGTACGAAAACGAAGACAACCTTGCGATTCAGGGCTATCACGCAGTTTCGGACTATCTGAAAGCACCCCGAACCGGACTTCACGTGTCGATTCACACGGATATTCCAATCTGCCGCGGTCTCGGTTCCTCCTCTTCCCTTCTCGCAGCCGGTGCGATCGCAGCGAATGTTCTGTGCGACGGAAATCTCGACAAGGATGAATTGCTCAATCTCACGACCCGGATCGAAGGACACCCCGATAACCTCGCTCCCTGCCTCTTCGGCGGCATGACCGCGTCCATGATGGTCGACGGACGCCCGGTAACGGTCCGCTACTTCATCAGCCCCGAGATCGAGTTTGTCGCGCTGATCCCCGATTTCGAGTTCCCCACGAGCGCTGCCCGTGCCGCGCTTCCGAAAGCCCTCGTCTATCAGGACGCGGTCTTCAACATCTCCCGCGGCGGAGTGCTTTTAAAGGCGCTCGAAAACGGTGATGAACGCCTGATCCGGCTTGCAATGGATGATCGTCTGCATGAGCCTTACCGCGAAATGCTGATCCAGGGCAGCGACACCGCGAAACGCCTCGCCCGCGAATGCGATGCGATGGGCTTCTGCCTCAGCGGTTCCGGTCCCACGTTCATGTGCCTCACCAAAGACCCCGAATTCCTCGTCCGCATCCGCGAAAAGGTGGCCGAGGTATTTCCAAGCTGGGAGGTTCGCTCGCTGGCGGTCGATTACCGCGGCGCCTCCTACCAGAAACTCTTCAGCTGAAGCCCGGATATGACCAGCAAAAAGGCGATGGTTGTGACACCATCGCCTTTTCTTTTATTGCTTTGAAATTGTTTCATCGACAACATTTCAGGTTTCGGATCAGCCCTTCTTAAAGACTCCCGCCGCGATCTTGCCGCCGCGCTTAATTACGTAAGGCGCGATTGCTTTGAATTTATCCTCGGAGCGATACATATCGGCACCGTGAGGCACATCGCGGGTCAGATGGATCGCGTCGAATTCACACTTGGTGGTGCACAGGCCACAGCCGATGCAGCGGTTCTCATCCACCACGGAAGCACCGCAGCCAAGGCAGCGGTTCGCTTCGATCTTAACCTGCTCTTCGGTCAGGGTCAGACGCAGATCCTCGAAGGTCTTCGCGGCGACACCGGCTTTATGTCCGGGAATCTGACGCTTCGCGTTATCGAAGGTTTCCACTTCGATATTGTCCTTGTCGAGCATGTTGAACTCGCGCAGGTCACGGGCGATCGTCAGCGACTGTCCCGGATGGACAAAGCGGTTGATGGAAACATAGCCTTCACGGCCGGCCGCGATTGCGTCGATCGCAAAGCGCGGTCCGGTATAGACATCGCCGCCCACGAAGATATCCGGCTCAGCTGTCTGGTAGGTGATCGGATCCGCCTTGGCCGTGCCGTTGCGGTTGATCTCGACCTTGGTGCCCTTCAGCAGGTCGCCCCACTGGATCGACTGACCGATCGACAGCAGTACATTCTCGCAAGCGATCGTCATGGTCTCTTCTTCGTTGTACTCCGGTGCGAAACGATGGTTCTCATCGTACACGCGGGTGCACTTCTTGAAGACAACGCCGGTCACCTTGCCGTTCTCGGTCAGAACTTCCTTCGGACCCCAGCCGTTCTCTACGATAATGCCCTCTTCCTCAGCCTCTTCGACTTCGTCTCTGGCCGCCGGCATCTCGCCTCGGCTCTCAAGGCAGATCATCGTGACCTTAGACGCACCGGCACGAACGGCACTTCTCGCAACGTCGACCGCCACATTGCCGCCGCCGACAACGACCGTCTCACCCTTGAGTCCTTCGGACTTGCCAAGGTTCAGGTTGCGCAGGAAGTCAACACCGGTCTGTACACCTTCCGCATCCTCACCAGGCACGCCCGCAAGGCGTCCGCCCTGCGCACCGATCGCTACGTAGAAGGCTTTGTAGCCCTGAGCACGAAGCTCATCGAGCGTGACATCCTTACCGACTTCAACGCCGGTCTTGAACTCAACGCCCATCATACGGATGACATCGATTTCTGCGTCGATGACATCTTTTGCCAGGCGGAAGCTCGGAATACCGTTCATCAGCATACCGCCGAGCTTATCTTCCTTTTCAAAGACCGTAACCGGATAACCGTTCAGTCTCAGGTAATAAGCGGCCGAAAGTCCGGCAGGACCGGAACCGATGACCGCGATCTTCTGATCGAAGAACTTACCGTTACCGTTCTCACAGAGCGGAACATAACGGGTCTCCGCTTTCAGATCCAGCGATGCGATAAACTTCTTGATCTCGTCGATCGCCAGAGGCTGGTCGATCGTGCCGCGGGTGCAGGCATCCTCGCAGCGGCGGTTGCAGACCGCGCCGCAGATCGCCGGCAGCGGGTTGTCCTGCTTGATCAGCTTCAGGGCATCGGCATAGCGGCCTTCCGCTGCCATCTTGATGTAACCCTGAATCGCCAGGTGAGCCGGGCAGGCCATCTTACAGGGAGCGGTACCGGTCTCGTAGGTATTGATCTTCGCATCGTTGCGGTAATTGTAGTTCCACTTGGTAGCCGGCCAGGACTTTGCATCCGGAAGTTCGGTCTTCGGATAAACGACCGGACCGTTCTTCGTGCAGAGCTTCTGTCCAAGCTTAGCGGCGCCGACCGGGCAGACCTCAACGCACTTGCCGCAGGCAACACACTTGGTGCTGTCCACATGCGCACGGTAAGCCGATGCGGAAAGGTTCGGCGTATTGTAGAGCTGAGAAGTGCGCAGCGCGTTGCAGATACCGGGCGCGCAGTTGCAGATCGCAACGACCTTCTCCTTGCCGTCAATATTGGTGATCTGGTGAACGTAACCTTTACGCTCAGCGCGGGCAAGAATCTCGAGCGCCTCTTCTTTCGTAATGAAGCGTCCCATGCCACGCTCGACGGAATACTCGGCCAGATCGCCCAGACCCATGCAGTACTCGCCCTGAATATCGCCGGAACCCTCGCCGCGCATCGCCTGCTGCTTACGGCAGGTGCAGATGCCGACGGAGATCTTGTCATATTTATCCAGCCAGTGAGAGATATGCTCCACGCTGACCGACTGATTTTCCGTATCGATGGCTTTTTCCACCGGAATGACATGCATACCGATGCCGGCGCCTCCCGGAGGTACCATCTGTGTAATTCCGCCCAAAGGCAGCTGAGTCATCAGGTTAAAGAACGTAGCCAGCTGCGGGTACTGATCCGTGAGCTTGTCGTTCATCATCATGAACTCCGCGCTTCCCGGAACGAAGATCGGAAGGTCGAAGCGGCGCTCACCCGTCTTCGGATCGCGGTCAAGCTCCAGAAGACCGATCCATCCAAGACGGTCGACCATCTTCTGTGCTTCCTCGACAGTCATGTTGTTCCGTTTTGCAATCTCGGGAACCGTGTACGGAACGCGGGTCTTCTTAAAGCTCAGCAGGAACTTGACTTCCTCTTTGTTCAGGATCATGTCCAGTGCCCAGTACTCCGGGTCATGGTTGTTGACCTGATTCGTAAATTTCTTGACGTAACGGTCCGTAATCAGCGTAGCCAGCTTCAGTACCAGCTTTTCCTTCTCTTTGTCAGGAGCCACATAGTTCGGATCCTGCCAGTAGTCACCGGAATTGATCATCGGATCGCCGACGCGCCATCCCTTGACATCACTCTTCCAGCGAATCGCATCGCTTTTTTCGCTCATATCTTCACCCTTTCCTGACTGCCTTTGAACATAAAAAAGCCTGTTTCTATCTGTATGAGACTATGGCAGCACAATTGACAATATTATAACGGATGCATTCAATCAAATCAATATTAGCTGATAAATAATTCTCAAACCGCCCCACGTACCGCAATCTCCGATGCGCCGGATAGGCGCAGCGGTTCCGCAAACAAAAGAAAACCGCAGAAACGGTTTCCCGTCTCTGCGGTTTTGTGTTTTGAAAGCGATGCGCCAAATTACTTAAGGGTAACCTTTGCGCCGACTTCTTCAAGAGCCTTCTGCAGGGTCTCAGCATCAGCCTTGGACAGGCCTTCCTTAACCACTTTCGGAGCAGACTCAACGAGTTCCTTAGCTTCCTTCAGGCCAAGACCGGTCGCGTCACGAACAGCCTTGATGACCTTGATCTTCTGAGCACCGACTTCGGTCAGCTCGACGTCGAACTCGGTCTTCTCTTCTTCAACAGCAGCCGGGCCGGCAGCTACGACAGCAACGCCTGCAGCGGCGCTGACACCAAACTCTTCCTCGCAAGCGGTTACGAGGTCATTGAGTTCCATAACAGAGAGCTCTTTCAGAGCGTCAATGATTTCCTGTACACTAAGTTTAGCCATTGTAATGATCCTCCATTTAAATTTTGAGAGTGATTGACTTCTGAGTAATTACTCAGCAGCCGGTGCGGGAGCGGCCTCTTCAGCCGGTGCGTCTCCTTCGCCGCCGTTCTTCTTCGCGATCTCTTTGATGACACGAGCGAAGGAAGACATGGGCGATTTGAAGCTGCCAAGCAGCCTGGAGAGGAGAACTTCTTTTGACGGGATTTTACCGATCTTGACCATGTCTTCCGCGTTGTAGTAGCGACCCTCGATGACACCGGCCTTGTAGGTCAGCGGCTCAAACTGGGCGACATATTTGTCAAGAACGCGAGCAGCGCTTGTAGCATCGTCGTAGCTGAAAGCAACGGCGGTGGGACCTTCGAGCTGCTCCGCAAGGGGCTCATAAGCGGAATCCTTGATAGCGAAGTTGATCATGGTGTTCTTGTACACCTTGAACTCAACGCCGGCTTCACGCATCGCCTTACGCACCTCAGTATCCTGAGCGACGGTCAGGCCGCGGGAAGACACAAGAACAACACCCTGAGCTTTTTCCAGTTTGCCCTTGATTTCATCAACGACAACCTGTTTTGCTGCGATTTTGTCCATTGTTACGTACCTCCTTACAGATTTTTAGTGCTCACGTACTGGTCCGGAGTTTCTTTCTGAAACGGAACTGCAATGTGTAGAAATGAAAACCCTCGTCTTGGGAGACGAGGGTTCAATCAGGCAGATTCAATTGCTGAAAGTCACCTCGGCAGGCCACAAAGGTTACGGCTTGCGCCACCTGCTGTCTCCGGTTATGTAATCCTTTCGCTCAGCCGAAAGGCCAAGCGAAGTGGATTATATCAAAGTTGCTTGACGAAGTCAAGCGAAGATTACTCGTCTGCGCGCAGCGGAGCAATCTTGACGCCGGGGCCCATCGTAGAGGCCACGGTCAGGCTGCGAATATACTGGCCTTTGGAAGTGGCCGGCTTCGCCTTTATAATGGCACCAATCAGAGTGTGGAAGTTTTCATAAAGCTTTTCAGGGCCGAACGAAACTTTACCGATGGCGACATGAATGATGTTGCTCTTGTCCAGACGGTACTCAACTTTACCGGCTTTGATCTCACCAATCGCACGAGCGATGTCCATCGTAACGGTACCGGACTTCGGGTTCGGCATCAATCCCTTGGGACCAAGCACACGGCCCAGACGTCCGACAACACCCATCATGTTCGGGGTCGCGACGACAACGTCGAAATCAAACCAGTTTTCCTGCTGAATCTTGGCAACGAGCTCTTCAGCGCCAACATAATCGGCACCGGCTTCCTCCGCTTCCTTAGCCTTGTCGCCCTTGGCGAAGACAAGGACACGGACAGTCTTACCGGTTCCGTGCGGAAGCACGATCGCGCCACGTACCTGCTGATCCGCGTGACGTCCGTCGACGCCAAGCTTCACATGTACTTCGACGCTCTCGTCAAAGCTTGCATGAGCCGCAGTGACGACGTTCTGCAGGGCTTCCTGCGGACCGTACTGCTGCGTCTTATCAAACTTTTTGAGGGCTTCCGTATACTTTTTACCTCTCTTCATCTTGTAAACCTCCATGTGGTTTTATCGGGAGTTACCCTCCCACAATTGTTCAATGCAATGCGTTAACCGTTTTGCCGTATACTTTCGTATACGAATCACTCATCCAAGGCAGCGGATCCTTAAGACAAGCGAGTTTGATCAATTGATCAGTCGTCTACGACGGTAATACCCATGCTGCGGGCAGTACCGGCGATCATAGACATAGCGGACTCAACGTTAGCGGCGTTGAGGTCCTTCATCTTCAGTTCAGCGATCTCCTTGACCTGGGACTTCTTGATGGAAGCAACCTTATCCTTTTTCGGATTGCCGGATGCTTTATCAATTCCGCAGGCCTTCTTGATCAGGACAGCTGCCGGGGGAGTCTTCGTAACAAATGTGAAGCTCTTGTCCTGGTAAACCGTGATGATAACCGGGATAACCATACCGACTTCATTCGCGGTTCTGGCGTTGAATTCCTTCGTGAACGCAGGAATGTTAACACCATGCTGACCAAGCGCGGGTCCTACCGGAGGAGCCGGCGTAGCCTTGCCTCCCGGAATCTGCAGCTTGATATAACCTGTGATTTTCTTAGCCATGATTTACACCTCCATTTTATTTGACAAACACTTCTGTGGGATCAGATCTTTCGGATGTACTCAAAACTGAGTTCCACCGGCGTCGACCTTCCGAAAATGGAAAGTCCGACCACCACGATGCCCTCTTCAGGACGGATCTCGGTAACTTCACCGACCGAACCCTCGAAGGGACCGTTCGTAATCTGGACACTGTCGCCAAGTTCGCAATCGATCTTGAACATGGCGGAGGAAATTCCGAGTTTGCGGACCTCTTCGTCAGTAAGAGGAACCGGCTTTGACGCAGGGCCGACAAACCCCGTAACGCCGCGGGTATTGCGTACGACATACCAGGTGTTGTCATTCATGACCATTCGGACAAGAACATAGCCGGGGAAAACCTTCCTCTGCACAACGACCTGTCTGCCGTTTTTCTCTTCCACGCTGTCTTCAAGCGGAACTTCGACCTCTTGGATCAAGTCCTGCATGTTCCGGTTAATTACAGTCTTTTGGATGCTGTCCTTGACTTTGTTTTCGTAACCGGAATACGTGTGGACGACATACCATCTTGCTTCTTCTGCCATCGGGATCCTACCTCTTCATTCTTACAGGAATAATTCTTCCAGTCCTCTCATGATCCAGTTAAAGAACAGATCGTAGACGCTGATGATGACCGACATAATCGCACAGACAAGGAGCGTGATACCGGTCTTTTTCGCGACTTCTTTCGCGCCCGGCCACGTGATCCTTTTAAATTCGCCTCTGAGCTCTTTTAATTTCTGCATCTGAATGCCTCCTCATCTAGGGACTCGTCTTAATTATCTGGTCTCCCTGTGAAGGGTATGCTTGCGACAGAAACGGCAGTACTTCTTCGTTTCCATCCTATCGGGGTGTTTCTTTTTGTCTTTGGTAGTGTTGTAATTCCGCTGTTTACACTCTGTGCACTCTAAAGTGACTCTGGTTCGCACGACTTCCACCTCCATTGGTTAGATTCTGCTGAATGTCCGAGCCTTTTTCTTCATTTCTTTCCTCCGCGTCCGTAAAAAAGCACGAAAAAAAAGAACCCAAACGAGTTAGCTTGTCGATTCTATCACGCTGTGGATTCTTTGTCAAGCAAAAAGTATCAAAAAGAGTGCGTAAATCCGCGGCTTTTCCGCTCCCGGGCAGTTCCTTGGTGCACAGGCTTACTCATTGGTGCAGGCCATGTGCCATCGCGAAGGTCAGGCAGCAGATCTTCGCCTTGGGAAAGCGATCCTCCAGCGCCATTTTGGCACTTTCAAGCGTCGCGCCGGTCGTATAGATATCATCGAGCAGAAGCAGGTGAAGCGCTCCGTCCTTTTCTGCCAGCGGCTCCGGAAGCTTCTCGATCACCGCTTCGTCGGGAGCAAACGCGCCTGCGAGATTCCTGCGGCGCATGATCTCGCCAAGGTTCTTCTGCGCCTTCGTGTCCTTCACACGCTGCAGCACTTCAAGACAGGGCTTGTCGATGAGCCGGCCGATCTCTTCCCCGATCACAGCCGCCTGGTTGTAGCCTCGCTCTCGTTTTCGTTTTTCCGAGAGCGGCACCGGCACGATCAGGTCGCAGCCGTCAAAAAGCTTTTTCAGATCCTTTCGGTTCCGTCCCTCTCTCACCATCCATCTGGCAAAGAACACACCGCTCTCCTTCAGTCCCTCGTACTTCAGGCCCATCAGTGCATCCCGCAAGCGGTCCTCGTAGCGGAAGCAGCAGCTGATGCCTTGAGGGAGCGACGCGATCTCCTCCTCGCTCAGCCGGTAATCTGTCTCAAGACAGTACGGGCAGAGTCCGGTCTCTTTGAAACGCGCGTCCCTCACCTGAGGAATCTGACGGCAGAGCACGCACTTTCGCGGATACACCAGATCGATCAGCCACGCAAAGGCCATGCTCTCTTTTCACGCTCCTGCCGTTTTAGATCTCAAATCCCATCTCACGCGCCAGATCATCCAGACTCGGCGCGCCCTTTTCCGTTTTCTTAGCCTCAGGCAGCGGCGGCAGCTCATCGTAGGCCGAGGCTGCCTCTCTGAGGCGGTCAGCCAGTCTTGAATACCGCACCTGCTGCAGGTTCGAATCCACCATTCGCCTTACGGTATCTTCCTTTCCGATGATCACGACGTAATTCTTTGCGCGCGTGATACCGGTGTAAAGAAGGTTCCGCGTCATCAGCACATCCGGCCCGTCCAAAAGCGGAAGCACCACGACCGGGCTCTCGGTGCCCTGCGATTTGTGGATCGTGATCGCGTAGGCCAGCTCAAGCTGCTGCAGATCGGTGACATCGTAGACAACGATCCGGCTTCCGTCAAAGCGGACACTCACGCCGTCCGGGCTGATCCGAACGATACGGCCGGTATCCCCGTTGTAGATGCCTTTGCCTTCTTCGATGCTGACTTCATATTTGTTGACGGTGTGCCACTCCATCTCGTAGTTGTTGCGGGTCTGCATGACCTTGTCGCCTTCCCGAAACAGCGTCTCTCCCGAGCGCAGCTCCTTTTTCCGCGGCGAAGGCGGGTTCAGCGCTTTCTGCAGCTCCGCGTTGAGATTCCGCACACCGAGCGTACCCTTTTTCATCGGGGACAGCACCTGAATATCCTCGATCGGTTCGCACTTGTAGAACTTGCGGAACCGCGTCTTCACGACATCGATCAGGGTTTTCAGTGCGCTCTCCGCGTTCTCCTCCCGCATCAGGAAGAAATCGCTGTGACGGTTGTCAAACACCGGGTAGGTGCCTTCGTTGATCCGGTGCGCGTTGCTGACAATGTCCGACTCGCCCTTCTGGCGGTAGATATGCGTCAGCGAGGCTGTCGGGATCACGCCGCTCTCGATCATGTCCCTAAGCACATTGCCCGGCCCGACCGAAGGCAGCTGGTCCTGGTCACCGAGCATGACAAGATGCGTGCCCTGCGGCACCGCCCTCAGCAGCGAGTCCATCAGGCTGATATCGACCATCGACATCTCATCAATAATAATGTAGTCATATTCGAGCGGATGCTCTTCGTTGCGGTTAAAGACCATCCGGCTGTTGTCATCATCCGGCACTGACTGCACCTCAAGCAGGCGGTGAATCGTCCGCGCATCGTGCCCCGTGGCTTCTTCCATCCGCTTGGCCGCCTTGCCGGTTGGTGCGGCCAGCGTAAAGCGCCGCCCGTCTTCCTCCAGCAGCGACAGCAGGACCTCGATGATCGTGGTTTTACCCGTTCCCGGGCCGCCGGTAATGATCGTTACGCCGCCGGAATAAGCAAGCTCCACCGCCTTGGTCTGTTCCTCGGAGAGCTCGATCCGGAGGTTTTTCCCGATCGCCCCGATCCGCTTCTCCAGACGGACTCCGGCCGTCTTGCTGCCGAAAGCTACCAGGTCCGCCAGCCGTCTTGCCGTCCCCGTCTCCGCCATAAACAGCGGCCGGAGATAGACCCTCTCCTCGTATTCATCCTGCTTGTTGACGATCTGCCCGCTCATGACCGACTGCTCGAACGCGTTCTCAACGAGCTCGCCGCCGAGCCCGATCATGCGGTACAGCTCATCCTCGAGCCGGTCCTTCGGCAGGTACGTGTGCCCTAGGTACGATGCTTCCATCAAAACAAAGCGGATCGCAGCCCGAATGCGCGCCGGCGCATCCGCCGGCAGTCCGCTTTTCGCAGCAATCTCGTCCGCCTTCCGAAAACTGATTCCGTTGATCCGCTCGGCGAGCAAATATGGATTGCTTCTGACCTGAGCGACCGTTTTGCTTCCGAACTTCTGGTACACCCGCATACTCATCGTCGGGGTGAGGCCCAGACTTTCCAAATAGATCATCGCCTCACGCGAGGCTGCTTTTTCTGCAAACTGCTCCGCGATCTCAACGGCTTTTCGCTCGCTGATCCCGCGCACCTTCGCCAGCTGCTCCGGCTCCTGATCGATGACGCGGAAGGTATCCTCTCCGAAGGTCTCAACAATGCGCTTTGCAAGCGCCTCGCCGATGCCCTTGATCACGCCAGAGCCGAGATACCGCTCCATCGACTCCACGTCATCCGGAACGCTGCGGCTGTACTCACGGACGCTGAACTGCTCGCCGTAGGTCGTGTGCGACTCCCAACGCCCGGTAGCTTCGATCTTTTCTCCGACTTCCACGTCCGGCATGATGCCGACGGCCGTAAACAGCTCCAGCCCGTCCTCGGACTCGATATCCAGCACCTTGTAGCCGCTGGACTCGCTCTCAAACACGATGGAATTCACATATCCCGCGATATGGTCTCCCATTTCTGTCATCATGCCCCGTCCGCCTTTCCTTTTCCTGTTTTATCGCG
Source organism: uncultured Eubacteriales bacterium (assembly GCA_900322165.1). Taxonomy (GTDB): domain Bacteria; phylum Bacillota; class Clostridia; order Lachnospirales; family Bianqueaceae; genus RUG760. Next base: position 3,039 of record ONYR01000357.1, on the reverse strand, counting down.
CTTTATCCTGCGGATTCTCTCTAAACAGACCGTTCCCGAGCGTATCCACAAAGCGCCCGGTACCGATCGCCACGCACGAAAGCGCGTCATCTGCCACAAAGGTTTTGATGCGGCAGCGCGCCGTAATCATGCGGTCAAGCCCGGTCAAGAGACTTCCGCCGCCCGTCATCACAATGCCATGCTCCGTGATATCCGCGGAGAGCTCCGGAGGCGTATTCTCCAGCACCGTGCAGATCGCGTCCGACAGCTTTTCGACGGATTCGTACACTGCATCCGCCACATCCTCACCGTTGACCTCGATCATGGTCGGAAGGCCGCTGCCTACGGCACGTCCTTTCACCTTCATCGCCATCATGGTCTTCTGGGCGGGGTCTGCCATGCCGACCTGGATCTTGATCATCTCCGCAGTGCGGCGGCCGATGATCAGCCCGTATTTCTTCTTTACAAAACGAATGATATCTTCATCAAATACATTGCCTGCGATTCGAACAGAATCGCTGCGCACGATCGACCCGAGCGAGATCACGGCGATATCCGTCGTGCCGCCTCCGATATCCACGATCATGCTTCCGGAGGGCTTTTTGATATCGATGCCCGCACCAAGCGCGGCCGCCACCGGCTCCTCGATCAGCTGCACACTGCGCGCGCCCACATCCATACAGGCGTCCATGATCGCGCGGCGCTCCACTTCCGTGATCTTACAGGGAATGCAGACCGCCACGATCGGCTTGATCAGCGGACGGCCGATCGATTTCTGCAGGAAATACCGCAGCATTTTCTCGGTATATTCATAGTTGGAGATCACGCCGCCGCTCATCGGATACACGGTCTCAATGTTTTTCGGCTCGCGTCCGACCATCGCCAGCGCTTTTTCGCCGACCGCCAGGATCTCCTCCTCGTCATAGAGTGCCTCGCCCTTGCGGACCGCCACGACCGAAGGCTCCCTCAGGATGATTCCTTTTCCTTTTACATATACCAGCACCGATGAGGTGCCAAGATCGATCCCCACGTTTGCAGAAAGATACATAGTCTCTCCTTTATCTATCGTCTTCTATCCATCACGTTCCCTGCCTCTCACCCAAGGCAGATGCAACCTTATTTATAGCATATTTTCAGGTCTCTGACAAGGTTTCACAGCGAAGTGCTCGGCAATCCGGAAACTCGGCGCTAACTGCCTGCAGTGCCATCTCCGCTGCCGCTTCCTCTTCAAAAACGCCAAACACCGTCGGCCCGCTTCCCGTCATCATCGCGCGAACGGCTCCCTGCGCTTCGAGAAATGCGCGGATCGCCACGATCTGAGGATGGGCTTCCTCCGCTGCCTTCGCCAGCTGGTTTCCCATCGCGGCGCAGACCCCTCGCAGGTCTCCCTCAAGGATCGCCTCGCTCATCGCCTCGATATCCGCGGGCGGGTTGTCCGCCTCTTCCTTGTAAACACGGTAAGACCAGGGCGTTGAGATCGCAAAGCTCGGCTTTACCAGCACCAGGTGGCACTTCGGATAGGCGCTCAGCGGGCGAACGATCTCCCCGCGTCCCACGCAGCGCGCACATCCGCCCACGAGGCAGAACGGCACGTCTGAACCGATCTGAGCTCCGATCGCGCACTCCTCTTCCAGAGACAGTCCCAGCGAAAACATCCGGTTGATCCCGCGAATCACAGCCGCCGCATCGGTGCTTCCGCCCGCCATGCCGGCCGCGATCGGAATGCGCTTCACAAGCTCGATCCGCACCGGCGGGACGTGGCAGGCTTTCTCCATCGCGCGGAATGCCTTGACGCAGAGATTCGACTCATCTGTCTCGAGCGTTTCATTGTCGCAGACCATCTCGACCGACCCACTCTCACTCACGCTCAAGCGCACCTCGTCAAAGACGGACACCTGCTGCATGATCATGTCTACCTCATGAAACCCGTCCGCTCGTGTCTTGCCTACGTTCAGCGCCAAATTGATCTTTCCCGGCGCTAAAACAGTTATCGGTTGTTGTGAACTCATCCTCTCGATCCTTTCACAAATCCGTCCTATCACAGAAAGGAGTCAGCCAGGCCGCTTTCGCTATCCTGAGGCTGACTCCCTCATTCTTCATTTTGCCTTTCGGCTGATTCATTACTTTATTCGCCCGTGCCGGTCGACTCCGTGGAGCTCTCTTCGGTTCCCTCCGAACTGGATTCAGAGCTGGACTCTTCCACCGGTTCCGAGCTGGATTCAGAGCTAGACTCCTCGGCCACCTTTTCGAGCGTTGCACTGACCGTCTGCGTCTTCGAGGAGACCGTGAAGGTCACTTCCTGGGCAACATAACCGTCCGCCGCAAAGGTTGCGGTGTAGGTACCGTACTCAAGCGTAGCGCTGCTGCCTACCGAATAGGTCTTGCCATCGATCGTAACGGTGGCGGTGGAAACGTTGCAGTTAAAGGTAACCGTACCTTCCTCCGGCAGCTTCTCCATCGTGAAGGTATGTTCATTCTTTGCGGAAGGATCGTCCGGAACCGTGATCGTCGTCTTGTAGGTCACATAGCCCTCGAGCTCGATCGTGACCTCGTAGGTGCCCGGCTTGAGCTCGACCACGCACTTGTTGCCGTCCGCCTTCTGCGTGATCAGCCCACCGATGGAGACGTTGAAGTTGTTCGCTCCGTCCGTCCGGCACTCGAAGGTGACCTTAACATTCGCGACTACCAGTTCCATCGTGATGCTCTGGTTGTTGAGGTCCTTATCCACCTCTACAGTCTTGGAAGCTACCTCATAGCCTTCCTTGATGAGCTGGATCGTGTGCGTGCCTTCGGCCGCGCGAATCGCTACGGTCTTTCCGCTCGCCTTCGCCTCAAACACACCGTCAACGTACACATCGTATCCGTCGACGTTCGCGGTGATCGTGATCTGCGCCTTCGCCTCGGTCATCTCGATCGTGACAGTCTGGTAGGCCTTATCGACCTTAAACTCGACCGTCTCATCGGAATAGCCCTTGGCCTTCGCGGTGCCCGTATAATTGCCGTACTCGAACGTGATGCCCGAGCCAGTCGTGTAATCCTTGCCGTCGATCGTAATGACGG
>ONYR01000360.1 GCA_900322165.1 uncultured Eubacteriales bacterium | reverse complement strand
GTGGACTAAAACACCCAGTAAAAATCTTTTAGGTTACTTTTCACTCTCCTCCGTCCCCGCTGCACGCCCCACCAAAGAGATCAAAGCTTGCACACACCTTCCGTCACAGAAGAAAATGAAACCCCACAGACCCTCTCGACGAAGCATGAGGAGCAAGGAGAGAGGGTCTGTGGCGTTTCATATCTCCCGACGAAGCATGAGGAGCAAGGAGGGAGCGGTATCGGGTGTTTATTCTGTTGTATTTTTGACTCACACCGTCTCGCGCCGGAGCGTTTCGACGAGATTGTCTTTTTTGAGTTTGTTGGTGGCGTAGAGCATGGTCGTGAAGACGACGGCAAAGACGCTGACGGTGGCGATCGCGAAGGAGACCCACGGGATCTGGAGGCCGACGTCGACGGTGCCGGCTAGCTCGCGGTACATGAAGAAGACGATCACCGCGGAGAGGCCGAGTCCCCAGATGAGGCTCTTCCAGCCGTAGATCAGGCATTCGTAGTTGGTCATTTTGCGGATGCCTTTTTCGGTCATGCCGACTGAGCGAAGCATGGCGTATTCGCGTTTCCGGATCATGACATTGGTGGAGATCGTGTTAAACACGTTCGTGACTGAGATCAGCGCGATCAGGATGATAAAACCGTAGCTGAAAACATTCAGCGCCCGAACCAGGGCTCGCATCTGTTCGGCGTTTGCGGCGCGGTCGTAGACGGAGCCGTTCAAGGTGCGCTCGTCAAGGAGCTCGCGGACATCCTCCGTCGCTTTCGCGTGATCCTTGGCGATGGCGCGTACGGTGATGCCGGTTCCTGCTAATTCTTCGGGGCCGAAAATGACATTGCCGACACTGTACGGGATGATGAGCTGGATGCCCGGGAAGCTTTCAAGGTAGTACGGACGCTCTGAAATCACGGCTGCTGCCGAGAAATCATGCGAAACCATAAGCGCCTCTGCCGGCAGCTTCTCTACCTTGGATTCATCCACTTCGACGGTTTCGATCATCTCGTTCGTTCTCTCATCATAGATCATGCCGTTGTAGTATTCCTCAAGCAGATCCTCCGGGTACAAAAGATACCACTCCGTCCCGTTTCGGTATTCATAGTCAAGCACGCCCATGCCTTCCGGGATCACCTGCGTCGAGACGGTAATCGTCTGAGGAAGCTTCGACTCGTCAAGGATGGTCAGCGTTTTCCACTGCGTACGGCCGTCCTGCCCAGTCATGGGGTACGTGAATTCATTGATCACGATGCCCATCGGGCGGGCCGGGTTGTAGAACTGTCCGACGTTCAGGTGATTCTGCGCCGCCAGAAGACGGAACGTCTCGTCCTCGAGCATGATCACCTGGCAGGAGCTGAGCGAGTCGGCATACTCTGCCTCCTCCGCAGTCAGGCCCTTCTTGCTCATCCTGAGGCCCATATAATGCGATTGCAGGAACGCCGCGTCTTCAATGGTTTCCAGCGCGCGAATGTCATTGATGATCGCCCCATAGTCCACAGGCTCATCACTCGGAAGCTCGTCTTTGGCACTGAGATATTGATCATATACAGAAACCTGCAGGTCATAGCCCAGATCCTCGTCAGCGATCAAGCCGGCGCTTGAGGTGAGGTACGTCGTGAAGGCGGACGCCGAAATGAACAGCGTGACGCTCACGACCAACGAAACGACCGTCGTGCGGTAACGTTTACGGTTTCGCTTAAAGTTCTTCGCGGCCAACATGCCCTCGAACCCAAACAGCTTTTTCCGAAGCCTGGAGGTGCGGACATCCTTCTCGCGAACCATGACATCACGGCTCTGGCGGATCGCGTCCATCGGGCTGATGAGCATGGTTCGCAGTGCCGGAACGAGGGCGGCGATCATCGTGATGATAAAACAGATCAACGCCGAGAACAGCAAGGCTCCCGCGTTCAGCACCAGCTTCAGCTCTTCGGAACTTCCCATCGAGGTGCCGCGGATCAAATCAAACGTGCCTTTCAGCGCACGGAGCGTGATACCGATGCCGATGCACCCGATGATCATACCGAGCGGAATGCCTACAAGGGAAAGCAGGAACGCTTCCCAGAGCACTGTTCCGCTGATCTGAGCGTTCGAGGCGCCGATCGACTTCAGCATACCGAACTGCCGGGTGCGCTCGCTGACTGAGATCGCGAACGAATTGTAGATCATGGAGATCGTACCGACCGCGACCAGCAGGACAAGAATTCCGACAAACACGCCCAGCAGCGCCATGATGCTGCGGTTTCCGGCCGTGCCGTAATAGATCAGAAGGTAATCGTTGTCGATCAGGTCATTTCGGAAGCCTGCTCCATTCACAAATTTGTGATAAGAGCCGGGATGCTTCACCGTGAAGAAAGCCCATTCGTCCTCCTCGGCTTGCCCTGTAACGGCTTCCGTGCCGGGGCCGGCAAAAAGCAGGCCGCTGTCCCAGCCGTCGGAGAGGTTATAGTTGCTGATGCCGTAGAAACCGCAGATCGTGAAGGTGCGCTCCTCGGTTTCCGTTTTCGCTTTTGACGCACTGCTCTCATCGGTCTCAGACGTTTCGTCCTCTTT
>ONYR01000361.1 GCA_900322165.1 uncultured Eubacteriales bacterium | reverse complement strand
GAAACACCCTTCAGGGCGTTCAGAACCTGATAGATGAAGATCAGGACGATGAACATGATCCAGTACTTGTCCTTGACACAAGCCTTGAGCTGGGTCAGGAAGGAAGCTTCCTCGACGGTCTTCTTCTCCTCGGTAGCTCCGGTTTGACGGCGCTCTTCGGTGATACGCTCACGGGTGTAGAAGTACTGAATGAAGGTCAGCGGGGTCGCGATCGCGCACATGATGGACAGCGTAAGGAGGTAGCCCTGCTTGTCGCCGCCGACGCTGTGAGAGATCGCCTGCAGGATCGTCGGGAACAGGATGGAGATCATACCGGTACCGATGTTCTTGGTGATCTGACCGGCCACCGAGTTCTGCGAACGCTGTTTAACGTTACGGGTGGAAAGTGCGGCCGAAAGCTCGTAGGCCATGTACCACATCGTGTAACCGACGGAGTAGAACAGGTTGTAGGAGATGATGACCCATACCGCCTGTGCCTTCGCGCTCATGTCCGGTATCGCAAACATCAGGATGATGCTCGCGACCGTGATCGGCAAGGAAAGAATGAACCACGGACGAAGCTTACCCTGGCGGCAGACGGTCTTATCCAGAACCTTCGCCATCAGGACGTTGGTGATCGCGTCAATCAGCTTGGAGACGACAGGGAAAATAACCATGAAGCTGGCGATCCACAGACCGCGGCTCACGGTGAAGCCCAAGGTATCCGTCAGGAATTTGTTAAAGTAGCTGTTGACGATGGACTGCAACAGCATAACACCGAAAGGACCAACAACGTAGCCCAGCCAGCGCTCTTTGCCGTGCACGTTCGCGGACGTGATCTTACTGTTCCAGAACGGTTTTTCAAACCAGCCGTTCAGAAGCCCGCTTTTCGTTTTCTCTGCGCTCATTTTCATCCTCCTGTGAAATGTAAGGAATAATTGTTATCTTTACAATATCACGCTGATTTCAGGTGATATATTTGTAAATTCGTCAATCTGTTTCTGGATTTGCTCAATTTCGTTCTGCACTGCTTTTTTGGCGCTATTTTCAGCTTTTCAGCATCCTCTCAGCAACGCAGATTCGCTTTTCGATCGTTCGTTTCACCAGCGGTGACGTAAGGTCGCTGTCAAAATTGTGATAGCTTCCCTTAACTACGTTCAGCTCGGTCTCGACCCCGGCCTCCTCAAGCGCTTTCGCAAAGGCGATTCCCTCATCCCGAAGGACATCGATCTCCTGCGGTTCGACATAGGCCATCGGAAGTCCCTTCAGCGAGTCAGCCCTCATCGGAACAAGGTAAGGAATCCATTCCTCTCCCGCGTCCTTCAGATAGGCTTCCCACATCAGACGGTTGCAGCTCTCCGGCCAGGCCGCGTTCGCATAGAGCCGGTAAGACTCGTACGGTTCTTCGCGGTTATCCAGGACCGGATAGATCAGCAGCTGTCCCTTCGGAAGCTTTCCCTTCTGATCCCGCATCGTCAGGCAAAGCGAGACGGCCAGCGTGGCTCCGGCACTGTCACCCATCACCAGGAGCTTTTCACTGTCGATCCCGATCTCCGCTCCGCACCCGGTCAGTGCATTCCAGACCGCGAGGCAGTCATTCAGCTGTGCCGGTGCGGTAAAGGCCGGAACCATGCGGTAATCCGGCACGATGACACAGGCCGAGAGCCTTTTCGCGTACTCACACGCCAGATTCAGCGCGCTCGTCTGAACCGGAAGATAGAACGCTCCGCCGTGGATCATCAGCACACCGGGAAGCAACGTTTCGTCTGCGTTTTCCGAGGTCTTCTCCTCCGGCCGGATCACAAAGCAGGGAACTTCCGCGATCTGACGCTGGCTAATCGTGAGACCTTCCGGTGCCGTAAACGCCGCGGTCTGACGTTTATGCGTCAGCACCAGGATCTTCAGCATGCCGGCCATCGCCGGTTTGGAAGGATCGATCACCGGAACCCGTGCGGGCTCCTTCAGCTCAGGAGAATACGCATAGCTCATACGTATTCAAAAGTCCGGCGGGCGATCCCGAGCTCTTCGTTGGTCGGAATCACAAGAACCTTCACCGCGGACCCCTCCGCTGAAATGTCACTTTCGCTGCGGCGGTTCTTTTCTTCATCGATCTGAGCGCCAAGGAGCGAGAGCTTTTCACAAACACGCGCCCGAATGTAATCCGAATGCTCGCCGATCCCGGCCGTGAAGACGAGGTAATCGAGGCCTCCAAGATCCATTGCGAACGCGCCGATAAAGTGAACGATGCCCGTGACAAAGACGTCGACCGCCAGCTTGGCACGCTCATTTCCCGCCTCAGCCGCTTCCAGCACGTACCGAAGGTCGCCCGAGACGCCGGAGATTCCCATCAGACCGCCGTTTTTCTGCAGGCCGTTCAGGATCTCCTCATCGCTGAGGCCTTCGCCGCGAAGGAAATAGCTCATGCTCGTATCCATATCGCCGACGCGGTTCGCATGGATCAGTCCCGACTCCAGGCTCATGCCGAAGCTCGTATCCACGCTCTTGCCGTTCTCGATCGCGCAGACCGAGCAGCTTCCGCCGAGGTGGCAGGAGATCGCCTTGTAGGTCTTGCCGCGCTCGTTCAGCACGTCCGCAATATACCCGTGGGACGCGCCATGGTAACCAAGGCGCTGCACCCCGTAGGTCTCATACCACTCATACGGCACGCCGTAGATCTTCCGCTCCAGAGGCATATCGCGGTGGAACGCGGTCTCGAAGCATCCGATAAAGCGGGCTTCCGGAAGGAACGTGCGCATCACGCGGATCGCCGCGAGGTAAGCGCGGTTGTGAAGAGGCGCGAGGGAGATCCAGTCCTCCATGCCCTTGAGGACATCCTCATCGAGCTCATG
>ONYR01000364.1 GCA_900322165.1 uncultured Eubacteriales bacterium | reverse complement strand
TTCACCGTAACCAATAACGTTTGACCATTAACACAAGAGCGCTGCCTCATTTTGCAATCGACGCGAAATCAGGCGGCGCTCTTTTTTTTATGAATTTTCTGTGGATCCAAAGAACATTATGTCATAAATCGGTAGATATGTGATCTTGCCGTTCCTTGTGATTTCACGGGTGTTGGACAAAACAAAAGCTTTTTTCACATGATAATCATCATTCTTGACAAAGTTGCTGAGTGCGCTGTGGACGGTATAATCCTTGCCGGACTTAACTTCAATGGGAACGGAAGAGAGACTGTCGTAATCATCGATCAGGTAATCCACCTCGCCCTTGCTGCGGTTATCATAATAGAACAACTTGAAACCGTGGGCAGCCAATTCCTGAGCTACTACGCTCTCATAGACGGAGCCGAGATTGATTCCGGTCTCATCATCCAGAATCGCACGGATATTACTGCCGTACAGAATATCTGTCAAAAGACCTACATCATTTAAGTAGAGCTTGAGAAGGTTTTTGCTGACAGACTGTGTGAGTGGAAACACCGGGGAGGAGATTGCGTTGACGTCCAGCGTGATTCCCGCGGAGATCAGGTATTCAAATTCATTCTGATAGTCAGAAAAACGCTTGCCTCGCTTGCCCTCGACATCCTGAAAGACTACCCGCTTCTTTTTGTTCTCCAGATTGGAAGGAATCATATCGTAGATCCTTCGGATCTGGAGCTTTTTATTCGTATCCGATTCATACTTCGCCGCATCATCCGCGTAGAAAGCTCTGATATCCCGATGGATCCTTCTCACCTTGACAATATTGCTGTCAGCAATAAAGGAGTTTACTGCATCAGGCAGTCCGCCGATCAACAGATATTTCTTGAAGAGATCCATTACCTTCTCATGAGCTGCCACGTCCAAACTCTCACACGCAAAAAACTTCTCACGCATCATGTCTATGGCAAACCGATTAAACCCGTTAGCCAGCAGAAACTCTTCAAAATCCAGCGGGAACATGCGTTTTACTTCGATGCTGCCAATGGGGATCGAGGTTGTCTTTTTCAAAGTCACTCCGAGCAGTGACCCACTGGCGATATAGGTGTATCGATCATCTTGCTTAAGAAATTTGAGCATGGTCAGGAGATGCGGGTACGCCTGAATCTCATCAAGAAAGATCAATGTGTCGCCTTTCGCTCCCATTTTTTCTCCGGCGATCGTGCTGACTTGGAAGTAAAAGTCATTAACGGAGCGAACCTTCTCAAACAATTTAGGTCCGTTTTGATCTTCAATGAAATTCAGTTCGATATAGTTCTCAAAGAGCTGTTGACCGACGTGGCGTATGATAAATGTCTTTCCGATCTGACGTGCCCCATCAATAATCAGCACCTTGTTCGAATCGGATTTCAGGTAGTGTTCAATATATGGTTGAATTTTTCGATACAGCATCGCACACCTCACACTTTTCAACAGAGTTGACGCACCAAAAACCACACAATTCAATTGAATTCCGGGATAAGATTTCGCACATTTCAACATAGATTATACTCAAAAAAATACACTTTTCAATAATCTGCGAAAAAAAGTATCGGAACTCTGAACGATCATTCAGATCATAAAAACGTAATTCCGCAACTGCCAGACTTCGATCACTTTCAATAAATAATAGCTGTAATTATCCCTGCACATCCTTCTTGATCTCTTTCCAAAGACCTTGCGCTTCTTCGGCCATGTCCGTGCTGATCTGGGCCTTGGGGCTGTAGCGGGCGGGAAGATAGAGAGTGCGCAGGCGCGGGATCGCGGCAGAATCGGTAAGAGTCTTTGCGAGCGCACCGGCTTTTTCGGAGGTGAGACCTTTCGGCAGGGTGCTGCCTGCGGGCAGGAGCTCTTTCTTTTGGCAGAGACGGAGCAGCTTGCGATAGTAGTGGCGCACGCGGCCTCTGGGGCTGCGGGAGCGGGATTCCGAAGCGGCCGGCTTTTTGGCGGCCGGCGGGAGAGAAGATGAGTCGGCAAGTGTTCCTTCGCCTGAAAAGCCGGTATCGCGGCCCATGGCCAGACGTCTCGCAACATAGTAAACGAGGGCAGCGAACAGGAGAACGCCTAGCGCGATAAATATAATGTTGACCCAGGCCGGCGCGCCCGCGACCTCCGCGCCGCTTGGAGGGACTTCGTTGTTTTGCATGTTGTTTACCGGATTGTCCGGAACTTCCAGCGTTCGATCCAGGTGAAACAGCGAAGCGATGAGGTTCCAGACCGTAACAAACACATAGACGATCCCGTAAGCCAGCCAAATGAAAGCCGGCCCGAAGATCCGCAGGTAGAGAAAGGTCAGGACGGAGAGAAGCGCGTTAAGAAAGACATGCGAAGAAAGCGCCATCGCGACAAGGCTGAGGCCGACGAGGGAAAGCGCGTTCAGAAGAAAGTATTTTTTGGGAAGAAGGGACGGATCCTTGTGACGCGAAAGCCGAAGCAGCATGATCAGGGTGAAAAGCGTCACAAAATAGAAAGGGAACGAGAACGTTTGAAGAATGTGTCCGCTGTTTGAGATCATGGAAAGAAACAGCAGGACCGGAAGAACGCCCAAAAGAAGCCGAAGCCGGGAACGGATCGCGTCCGAAGAAAGGATCCAGCGCTTCCGGCGGATGATCATGATCGTATAGACGATCTTGGGGACGGCGCAAAACGCAATGGCGAGAGGTGATGTCTGCAGATCGTTGGAAAACAGAATGTAAAAGACGACCGAGAGATAGAGGCACAGGTCGGCAAGGTAACCGAAGACCGCAAAGAAGATCATGCGCTCACCTCCTCTGCAAGGGAAGGCGGCACGTCGGAGCTGTGCGCATTGCCGGTTTCTTCCTCTGTTCCGCTTTCAGCGCCCTTCGCATGCTCGCGCACGACATGCGCGTCCAGAACGAGTACCTTGCAGCCCACATGGTTTTCAAAGCGCGCGGCCGCCCGGTAGATCGAGGGCGTTGCGGCTGACACGATAAGAATGCAGGCTGACGTGTCCTTTCGGCTGCGCGAGGCAGCCTCCAGGAGTTCTTCGGGAGAATGTTTGATGGAGTAAAGCGCGCGGCCAAGCTGATCGAGGATCCCGATGAGGTGAGCCCTGCCGTAGCCGCCCGTGGACGATGTGCTTTCCACAGCGGAGGAGCCGCCGAACAGCGCGTTCATGCGGAACGTGTAGGCGGTGCGGCGCCGATCGAGCGCTTCCGCTACGCTCCGCGCGATGCTGAAAGCATATTCAATGTCTGCCGCGTCTTCCTCTTTGGCAGGCGGGGTGATGCCAAGAAGAACCGAAGCGGTCAGCTCGGAGGTATGGTCATATTCCTTGACCATGAGATGCCCGCTTTGCAAAGAGCGCGGCCAGGAGATCGAGCGCATCGG
>ONYR01000365.1 GCA_900322165.1 uncultured Eubacteriales bacterium | reverse complement strand
GTAACAGAGCTCGTCACATACTCCAAGAACACAGGGACAAAGTTTTACATCAATTTCCTGTATATCCTTTCAAAGGTCATGAATTCATGCGAAGACTACAGAATGGGATATGCGTGCTTTGACGCGAAAAATGAAAGATAATGAAAACTGCCTATATTATGATCGGCATTCAAGGCAGCGGCAAATCTGTATTCTGTCGCAAGTTCCTCCCGGATGTCAGGCGAATCAACCTTGATACCCTGAAAACCCGGAACAACGAGAAGCGGATGATCGCAGAATGCCATGAAAACAGCGATAGCTATGTGATAGATAACACGAACCCAACCCGTGAGGACCGTGCCCGGTACATTCCTACCGCAAAAGCTTAAGGTTACCGCATTGTTGGGTACTTCATGCAATCCCGGCTTCAGGAGTGCATTGCCCGAAACAATCAGCGGGAGGGAAAGGAAAAAATCCCAGCTAAAGCCATAGCAATGACCTCAAACCGCTTGGAGCTTCCGAGCCGTTCAGAAGGGTTTGACGAGCTGTACTTTGTGGGTAACGACGGGCAAAACATGACTATTTCCGAATGGAGGGAAACCGATGAACTTTGATGATCTCGACGCGAAAATGCGTGTTTATGAGCAGTCTTTAGATCAGGTGCTCTTGCCGGAGCTATACCTTGTCGCACGGCTCGATGGTAACCGCTTCACACGATTAACCAAGGAAGTATGCCATTTTGAGGCCCCTTTTGACGAGCATTTCCGTGACATGATGGTTGATACTGTTAAGGCTCTCATGAACTACGGATTCAGGGTTGTTTACGGCTATACAGAAAGCGATGAGATTTCCTTGCTGTTCCATCCTGAAGAAGATACATTCGGACGTAAAGTAAGGAAATTCAACTCCCTGCTGGCTGGTGTTGCCAGCGCAACATTCTCTATGCAGCTTGGCCAGCAGGCAATCTTTGACTGCCGGATGGTACCTTTGCCCACTGTGGAGCGTGTTCAGGATTACTTTTTATGGAGACAGGAGGATGCTCATCGCAACTCCCTTAATGCACATTGCTATTGGATGCTTCGAAAACAGGGCAAGAGCGTGGTAGAGGCAACAAAAATGCTTGAAGGGCAGTCCATTGCTTTCAAAAATGAGCTTCTGTTTCAGAGCGGCATAAACTTTGATAAGCTCCCAAGCTGGCAAAAACGTGGTATGGGTGTCTATTGGGATACCTATACCAAAGAAGGCTTCAATCCAATTACCGGGAAAACCGAAGCCGCAGAGCGCCGTATACTCAAGGTTAACACAGAGCTCCCGCTTCGGGAAGAATATGCAGGTTTTATTAAGGGGTTCCTATGAAAGCGGCTTACTGGACCCAGCGGACACACCTTTTCCGCGCTGACGAGTATATTTGCTCGGCCTGCAAAACGACCTGTGACAAACCCTACAAGGTGTGCCCGTCATGTGGGGCACCGATGAATAAATCAAAATATGATCCATCATGGGTAGATGAGGCCGAGGGTTTGTCCGCGCTGCTGGACGATGATCGGTAAAGCACAGGGAGGTTTTCATCATGTCATACGAAGAGGATCGTCGTGAGCCATATAGCTCCCCCTGCGCTTGCGGGAAAGGCGTTCTGAGATACTATCGAATCTATGAGTCAAATGATTGGGGCCAGCAACGGGAGTCCGGCACATCTGTCGAAATCCTTTGAGATTTCTGTAAAGCACACTATCATTATGAACATACGCACTATGGAGAGGGCCTGCTTGTTCCAAATGGATTATCAATTCCGCCGGAGATACCGTACTTCGACTACAAGCAGCAGTATTCCTCTGACGAAGTATTCATCGGTGGGCACGATAAAGAGGTCATTGAGGCAATGATTGCCGATATGACAGCGCCCAAACACAGGTTTATCAAAGACCTCACATATGGGCCTGCAAAAAATATGCTGAGGAATGGGCATTGCAGTATCGGAAAAAGTCCTTGGACCCAATGGCAGGCGATCTCCGACGTATTCTTTCTCACTATGACGAGTTGGCAGCATCGCGGGAAAAGAAAAGGCCGCGCATTGAGGCACACAGGAAACAATCTGAGGAAAGAGAGCAGGCCACTTTAAAAGTTGAGATGCAAAGCTTTCGGCCCTCATTCAGATATGACGCTGAACAGGACAAGCTGGACCACGAGAGAGCCCGGAAAGAGCAGATCGAATACAAGGAGGCGCATAAATATGATCCATTTGATGCGCGTGTGACCTACCACGATTCCTACAGAGTCGATTCAACGGGCCACTATTGGGACAGCCTCAGCCGCGCGGGCGTGTTCGACGCGATCCATGACCGCCGCTGCTATGCCACCACCGGCGCGCCAATCCTGCTCAGCTTCTCTGTAAATGGCGCGCAGATGGGAGAGGTCCTCTCCTGTGAGCAGGGGAAGCTCGCGTTCCGCATCCACACGATCTGCCCGGAGGAGATCGAGAGGATCTCGATCTACCGGAACACAGAGCTGATCGAAAGAGTCACTCCTCAGGATACGAAAGACTACGAATGGTGTATCGAACGGGAAGCCACAGACGGCGCCTACTACGCGGAGGTCGTACAGCGGGATCACGAATACGCCTGGTCAAGCCCCATTCTTTACTGCCCGGAAGGATGAAATCCGCTTGTGCACCCACCTTGCATCCCCCCGGGGGGCTTGCGGGGCATCGGAGACCTCCTTATACTAAACAATTGTAACTACCATAACGTATGTAATCGAAAATGAGGAGGACTTAGTGTATGCATATGGCGGATGCTCTGCTGGCTCCTGCAGTTGCGGGCGTGATGTACGTCGCTTCCGGAACGGCAGTCGGAGTCTCGATCCATAAACTGAAGAAGGACGATGACGCGAAAAAGCTTCCCTTGATGGCAGTAAGCGCGGCGCTGGTCTTCGCCGGTCAGATGATCAACTATACGATCCCGGGAACAGGGTCTTCCGGACACATGTGCGGCGGCATGCTGCTATCCGCTTTGCTTGGACCGCAGGCCGGATTCCTGTCCATGATCGTGATTCTCGCGATTCAGTGCCTGTTTTTTGCGGACGGCGGACTGATGGCACTTGGCGCAAATATCTGGAATATGGCATTCTACGGCTGTTTCGTCGGTTACTATCTGATCTGGCGTCCGATCATGAGAAGCAAACGCTTTGGTGCTACAAAGGCTGCCCAGCGGGTGAAAATCATTCTCGCCTCGATCATCGGCTGTGTCCTGACGCTTCAGCTTGGCGCGTTTTCCGTTGTTCTTGAGACGAGTCTTTCCGGTATCACAGAGCTTCCGTTTGGCGCTTTTGTCGCTTTGATGCAGCCGATCCATCTGGCAATCGGTCTTGTTGAAGGACTTATCACGGCGGCGGTTCTGATCTTCGTCTATGAGTCGAGACCGGAGCTGGTGCAGGAAGTTGAGCCTGTGGAAGGGGAGAAAGCCAAAGGAACCCTCAAGGGGGTTGTCATTACGATCGCCATCATCGCGATCGTGGTCGGCAGCGGTCTCAGTCTTTTGGCAAGCTCCAATCCGGATGGGCTGGAATGGGCGCTGTTCGGCAATGCAGAGGCCGGGTACTCTGAAAACATGGGGCTCGATGAAGAAGAGTTCGGTATACAGAGCGGTGTCGCCGATGCGGCCGGAAAGGTGCAGGAGACGACCTCTTTCCTTCCGGACTATGCGTTCTCCGGCAGTGATTCCGCGGTTGGCACGACCGTTTCCGGTATCGTCGGCTCCGCGATCGTAGCCGGAATCGCAGTTCTGATCTGCTTTGCCGGGAAATTCTTCCGCAAAAAAGATAAAAAAGAAGTGACAAACGAATAAAGCCAATCAACAATGAACAAAATGCAAAAAGCGCTGCGCGAGCTCTCCGAGATGGATGCGCTCGCGCAGCGTTCTTCCTTAATCCACGGATTACATCCTGCGGCCAAGCTGATGGCGACGGTCGTGTACATTGTGGTGACACTTTCCTTTAACAAGTATGACCTGACGGGACTGCTGCCGATGGTGCTTTGGCCGATCCTTCTGTTTCAGATCAGCGGAATCGAAGTGAAAACCTGTTTCTACAAGCTTCGCATCGTCCTGCCACTCGTGATGGCGGTCGGGCTGTTCAACCCCTTTTTTGATCGCGATATCCTCCTGCGGATCGGGACAGTGGAGGTATCCGGCGGTGTCATCTCCATGATCACTCTGATGCTGAAGGGCGTCTTTTCTCTGATGGCTTCGTTCCTTCTCATGGCGACGACACCGATCGATAAGCTCTGTGCGGCGCTTCGCAAGCTGTTTGTTCCGAAGATCCTTGTGACGCTTTTGCTGCTGACCTACCGGTATGTGGGCGTTATGACAGATGAGCTGGCGGTTATGACGGAGGCCTATCAGCTGCGGGCTCCGGGGCAGAAGGGAATCCACATTTCCGCGTGGGGATCGTTCCTTGGACAGCTGCTTCTTCGCAGCATGGACCGGGCGCAGGAGCTCTATGCGAGCATGCTGCTGCGCGGCTACCATCAGCATTTTCACTATGTGGATATCCGGCCGTTTGGCGCAAAGGATGCGCTGTATCTGTTTGGTTGTGTAGCCGCGTTTCTGGTGGTGCGGCTGGTTAACATCGCGCAGCTGATCGGAGGAATGGTAATAAGATGATTGAGTTTCAGCATGTCAGTTTTGCATATGAAAAGAACCGGCCGGTTCTGAAGGACCTTTCTTTCACGATCGGGAAAGGAGAGGCGGTCGGGCTGATCGGTGCGAACGGTGCAGGAAAATCCACCGTGATGAAGCTGCTCCTCGGGCTTCTTGAGGGAGAGGGTCACGTTCTTGTGGATGGAACGGAAGTCTCACGTAAGACGCTAGGTGAGATACGAAAAAAACTGGGGTTTGTCCTGCAGAATTCGGACAACCAGATGTTTATGCCAACGGTGTACGAGGACATGATCTTCGGACCGCTCAACTACGGACTGTCCCGCGAGGAAACGGAGAAGCGGGTGGATGAAGTGTTGGAAACACTTGGGATTCCTGATCTGAAGCATCGCTACAACCACAAGATCTCCGGCGGAGAGAAGCGCATGGCCGCGATCGCGACGGTACTGGCGATGGAGCCGGAGGCAGTTCTATTGGATGAACCGACGTCGGCATTGGATCCGTATAATCGGAGGATCGTCATCAACACGATCCGCCAGCTGCCCCAAACGAAGCTTATCACCTCGCACGATCTGGACATGATCCTCGACACCTGCGAGCGCGTGATCCTTCTATCGGGCGGCGAGATCGTGGCAGACGGAGCGGCAGAGGAGATCCTCAGCAACCGCGAACTGCTCGAAAAGCATCGGATGGAGCTGCCGCTGTCAAAGATGGGGCGATAAAGTGTATGAAAAAACGAAGGATCCGCGAAAATGAGGAGTCATTTTCGCGGATCCTTTTCGTTTTGGTTTTCTGAGTGGCTTTTTGGGACGCGGTTTCGCGTAGAATAGGACTGGATCTTGCTATTTGTCACCTGCAGTCCTATGAGATAAAGGACGGTACAAGACAGTGTGAGACGAGACGGGGTAAATTCGAGAGTTTAGTCCTATGGTTTAGAGACGGACAGTATAGTGAGTAGGACTGAAAAACAAATATCGCCTGAATCAGTCCTAGGGGCGAGGCTGTGTGACGATGGGGTTCACTCAGGTTGTAGGACTGGAAGACTAAATACTTTAATGCCAGTCCTAGTGCAGACGAAAACGCAGCGTAGGGTATAGGACTGGGTAGCTCAAAAATAGCGATCCAGTCCGACAGACTATATTTTCATACATAAAACATCGGACTAACTACTCAATAAAAAAGCAGTTAGTCCGATTCGGGAGTCTAGCGACAGCTACTGACCCTTAGTGAAAGGGCATATTCAGAAACCTGGTGTGCAAATTAATCAATAAACTTCACCGCCGTGCCGTAGGCGATGACTTCGGCGGCGCCCTGCATGACCTGGGAGGAGCCGTAGCGAACACCTACGATCGCGTCGGCATTGAGAGCTTCCGCTTCGTCAACCATGCGCTTGGTGGCGATCTGACGGGCTTCGTTGAGCATTTCCGTGTAGCCGACAATCTCGCCGCCGACAAGGGTCTTCATGCCGGCCATGAAATCACGTCCGATGTTTTTGGTCTGGACGACCGTGCCTTTGACAATGCCGAGCGCTTCATAGCGGTGGCCGGGATAAGTGTCAATATTTACGAGCTTCATCGAGTTCTCCTCCTTTGAGTTCTTTCATACGTTGTTTGAGTGCAATGGAAATACCGATAATGATGACGATCGGTATGGAAATCAGAAAGATCAGTAGCGCCAGCGGGATCGGCTCTTGCTGGTTGCCGAGAAGCATGATGCCGATCAGCAGAGCAAAGTATACCATGCAGCAGACGGCCGAGATGATCGCTCCGAGGCGTCTCTTTTTAACGTCGGACTTGTTTGTGTCCACGAATCGTATCCCTCCTTTTTCGAGTGTGTTCATTTTTTCGAGGAAGTCATCGGTGTCAAGAGAATCAAAATCGGCATCGGATTCGGAAAGCATCTGGCAGAGCTCCTGCATATGCCCGAGATCGTTTACGCGTTTTCTCAGGGTTTCCTGATGATCGCGGAGACAATCCGAGAGGGAAAGGGTTCCCTGAGTCACGTTGCGGATCTGCTCACAGGGAATATCGAGCTTTCGAAGCAGCTTGACTTTTTTCAGCTGCGCGACGTCGCTGAGGGAATATTCCCGGTAGCCGTTCTCAGGATTGCGCTCGGGCTGCAGCAGTCCCTGAGCTTCGTAGAAGCGGATGTTCTTTCTGGTAATGCCTACCAGCTCTTCAACCTGATTGATTTTCAAGCGAATGACCTCCTCATTTGCTTTGGATGAACCCACCATAAGCCTTCCACAAGGGGGAAGGTCAAGGGGTTTTTCAAAAATTCTTTCGAATTCGTGAAGTTTTTGATACAGAGTGGTAAAGGTTCTCGGAAATGAATTGCTTTTGACTATGAACCGTGCTACAATCCGTGTTCGCGGTTTGAGATGAACCGCGAAAGATTTGAAATACAGAACACAGAAACGGGAGAGATAACAATGAAAAAAGTATTCATTCTTCTGATGGCTGCGATGCTGCTTCTGACAGCGTGCAGCTCGAATAACCAAAACAGTCAAGCTTCGACGGATAACTCGAGCAACACTGAGACGAGCGCTGAGACAGGCGCAGAAACAAGTGCCGAGACGAGTGCCGAGACCTCCAAAGAGGAGAGCAGCTCCGCTGAGACTTCTGCTGAAGAGAGCAGCTCCACCGAGACCTCCGGTGAGACCGAAACCGCTGAGAGCTCGATCTACACCCTCGATGACTTTGTCGGAACCTACGGCGCAGGCCGTCCCGGCATGATCATTTCGAAGGGCGAAGACGGAAGCGCCATGGTCGAGATCTTTTGGTCCACCAGTGCCGCACAGCATACGGAGTGGAAGATGAGCGGCAGCTTTGATCCGCAGACCCTGACCATTTCATACGAGAACGGTGTCAAAACGGTGATCGCTTATGAAGCGGACGGGACGACGGAAACCGAGACGGTCGAATACGAGGACGGAACCGGCCGCATCGTGTTTGGCGGTGACGGCACCGCGACTTGGGAAGATGACAAGGAAGATGCCGGCAAAGACATGCTGTTCACCAACTATTCCACAGAGGCGGTGGAGGCTGAGGACGAGGACGCGGACTTCTACAATGGCGTGACAACGCTTAGCAAGGACGAGGTCGAGGCGTTTGCGCTTCTCGTGAAGGAAGCTTACCTCGCCGAGGAGTGGGATACGATCGGCAACCTCATCGCGTACCCGATCACGATGTATCCGGAAGAAGAGATCACGGACAAGCAGGCGTTCCTTGACTATATGAGCGACAAGACCCTGACCGAGGCAGACGCGCAGAAGATGCAGGAAGAGACCTGCACGAACATGTTCATGAACGGCGAGGGCATCTGCATGGGCAGCGGTCAGATCTGGATCCGCGACGTCAATTTCATGAACGCAGACTTTGGAAAGCTCGCGGTCATCGCGATCAGCGGCTTCGATGAGAAGTAATCCTCTTCAGCGATCAGCGGTTTCAACAAGAAGTAATTAGGGAAAAGACCTGTGATATCACAGGTCTTTTTTGTCGTATTCATCGAGAAAGTGGTGGTAGACACCGCCGGTCTTGTAGCCGATCAGCGTGTCGAGGGAAACGTTGTGCAGGCTGTTGAAAAGGTTGGTTTCGACCTGCGGGTTGGTTTCCTTGAGCTTGCGGATCAACTGTTTGACCTCCATGCGCTTGGAGACGGACGTACCGTCCTCGCGGCAGGAGGAGCAGGTGTCAGTGAAATGGCAGGCACACTGCAGGAAGTGCAGGTGGTTTTCGTTGCGCCAGGCGATAATGTCATCCTCGCGGATGAGGTACATCGGCCGGATCAGCTGCATCCCTTCGAAGTGCTGGCTGTGAAGCTTCGGCATCATTCCCTGGATCTGTCCGCCCCAGAGCATGCCCATGAGGGTGGTTTCGATCACGTCGTCGAAATGGTGTCCGAGCGCGATCTTGTTGCAGCCAAGCTCCTTCGCCTTGCTGTACAGGTAACCGCGGCGCATCCTCGCGCAGAGGTAGCAGGGGGATTGCTCGATCTCGTAGACTGCGTCAAAGATCGAGGACTCGAAAATCGTGATCGGAATGCCGAGCATGTGTGCGTTGGTCTCGATCAGGAGGCGGTTCAGCTCGTTATAGCCGGGATCCATGACGAGAAACACCAGGTCAAAGTGGACCTTGCGGTGGCGCTGAAGCTCCTGAAAGAGCTTCGCCATCAGCATGGAATCCTTGCCTCCGGAGATACAGACGGCGATCTTGTCGCCTTCCTGTATCAGGTCATAGTCGCGCACGGCCTTGGTAAAGCGGTTAAACAGACGCTTTTTAAACATCTTCCGGCTGCGCAGATCGGTCTCGATCTCAAGCGAACGGTCTTCGTTTGACAGGTTGCGGCGCAGCCAGGCACCGTAACCGCCGGAGAGGCTTCGGGCCGGATAGCCCATCATCCGCAGTGACTCCGCGAGCGGGAGGCTCTGCGTGCCGTGCATACAGAAAAGCACGAGCATACGGTCTTTCGGCAGTCGTCCCTCCGCCGCAGTGCGGAGAATGTCCGGTTCATTGATAGCTCCGGGAAGTGTGTCGTAGCGATACGACACCGCGTCACGAATGTCGATCAGCGTGTAAGTGCCCTCCGGGAGAAGGGTTACTTCGTCGAGGGTTATTTCAACAGGGGTTAAATCGGGCATATAAGTTCCTTTGTTTGTCTTATTCGTCTTTTTCGGGATTGGCGGCCGGTTCAGAGACACCCGAAATCGATTCATCGTCATCCTCTGAGATCATTTCGTCTTTCTCAGCCGGATCCTCGTCTTTCTCAGCCGCGTCTTCGGCTTCTCTTCTGTGCTTCTTGCTTTGACGCTCAGCTCTAACGACCTTCCAGTCGTTGTAAATAAAGCTGACGATCGCAGCGCACGGGATCGCAAGCAGCATGCCGGCAATACCGAAGAGCTTGCCGCCGACAATGACAAACAGAAGGATCCAGACACCGGAGACACCAAGGCTCCCGCCGAAAAGACGGGGCTTGATCACGTAACCGTCGATGGTCTGCAGGACAACGGTAATAATCAGGAAATACAAGGCGTGAAGCGGATTGATCAGAACGAGGATAAATGCGCCGATCGCGCCGCCGATGATCGGACCGAACGTCGGAATCAGGTTAGTGACCGCGACGGTGACGGAAATCAGGATGATGTAGTTCATCTTGAAGCAGGCCATCAGGATCGCGTTCAGAACACCGACAAGAAGAGCCTCCAGCAGCGAATAGGAGATGTACTGGATCAAAATGACGTGGCAGCGGCGGCTGAAATCAAGCAGGCGATGATAGCGCGTAGGGCTAAGTGTCAAGGAGAGAAAATGCTTCATGCCGCTGACAAGATGATCTTTATCACCGAGAAAATAGAGGGCAAGAATCATGCCGATGACAAAGTTCATGGCGGTCAGGCCGATATTGTAGGACGTGTTGAAAATGTTGGAGGCGTTGTCCTGGATCCAGGTGGAAATCATACTGAAAATCCGGTCCTGCATATTATCCAGGAAAGAAGTGTCGATGGAAAAGGCATCGAGCTGGTGACTGATGGTATTCAGAAAGGCTTCGGCTGTCTTGATGTAGCCATCCATGTTATCAACGAGCGTCTTGCCGCTGTTAAACAGCTGCGGAATCAGACTGACCATGAGCAGCACGAACACCAGCAGGACAATGATGACCGCGAGCACCATGGAAAACGAGCGGCGCAGTTTTCTTTTCTCGATCTTACGGAACACATGCTTTTCCATCGATTTGACGACCGGATCCACCAGGTAAGCAGTGATCAAGCCGATGATCAGCGGAGACAGAACGGTGCGCAGCGTTCCGAAGAAGGAAGAGAAGAGTTTGTTAAAATTGGAAAGCAGCAGGAATAAAACGACGGCGGAGCAGGTAGCCACGGAATAATGGAACCACGGCTGCTCCGTTATTTTTTTGTGGGGT
>ONYR01000366.1 GCA_900322165.1 uncultured Eubacteriales bacterium | reverse complement strand
CCAATTCGTTCAGAGCGATGTAACGGAAATACTGGCGCAGCAGATCAAGGTGTCCATGATCGTGGCCATCGTGATCGATTCGCCGGTTATCGTGTGGCAGCTGAACCGGTTTGTCAGTCCCGGACTGACGAAGTCCGAGGGGCGCAAGTTCCTCTGGGTCATGATCGGCGGACTGGTGCTCTTTGCCGTCGGAACCGTATTCTGCTACTTTATTGTCATCCCGTTTACGTTAAAGTTCTTTAAAGGACTGAATACGATCGACGCGGTGGCTTCGCTGATCAACTTAAAGAGTTACATCAGCTACATTGTTGCGATGCTGCTGGCGTTCGGCTGCATCTTTGAGATGCCGGTCGTCGCGGCGGTACTGTCCGCGATCGGGCTGTTAAAGCCGAAAGCGATGGTTGCCGCAAGGCGCTATGTCATCGTTGTCTTCTTCATTCTGGGTGCGGCGATCACGCCTCCCGATGTCATGAGCCAGTGCATGGTGGCCATTCCGATGATCCTTCTTTACGAGCTTTCGATCGGCATCTGTAAGATCGTTTACGGAAGCCGCCGCAGAAAGATGATCGCGGAAGGCATCGATCCGGACGAAGCGGAAGAAGAGGCAAAAGCAGAGAAAGCCAAGCAGAGCCGCTGGGCGATGGCGAAGGCGCAGGTCGAGATGGCGGATGCGCGTAAGAAGACCAATAAATAAAAGAGTAAGAGCCTGTACATCGAAATAAAAGGGATCGCCGCGAAGCTGATCCCTTTTTTAACAGCCGCAAGGCGCTTTGGAGGAACACATGGAAGTTCGGAACTTGATCGAGAATGAAAAGAGCGAAGTCTCCTTTGAGATTCTTTGCGAAGGATCAGAGTGGGCCGCATATTTGAAAAAGACGGCAGCACAGTTTCAGAAGCAGAAACCGGTTCCCGGCTACCGCGCCGGAAAGGCTGCGCTTCCGGTCGCCGCAAAGTTTTACGGAAAGGCTTTGTTTGAGGCGGCGTCGAGAGAAGCGACCAATGAACTGATGGGCCAGGTGCTGGTGGAGCATAATTTCACGCCGGTCACCTATCCCTCCTTCATCGTGATTACCTCGGACCTGAGCAAGCTTGAGTTTATCTGCCGCTTTGTCAATTATCCGACGCTGAAAGAGCTGAAGTATAAAGGACTTGAAGCCGAGAAACCGGTGCGTCATGCGACCGATGCGGACGTGGACAAGGCCATCGATGCGTACATGAAGCAGCACCTCTATGTTCATGAGGTGGAGCGCCCGGCTCAGATGGAGGATATTGTCGAGCTGAGCTTTACCGCCTCCTGCGGCGAAGAGAGCTTCTCTCTGGATCGCTCCGAGAAATTCCGCCTGCGTCTGGGAAGCGGGATCCTGTTCGCCGGCCTTGATGAGCTGCTTGTCGGCAAGACGAAGGGCGAGGATCTTGAAACGACCCTGACGATGCCGGAGGACTTCCACCGGGATGATATCGCCGGCAAGGCCGTTGATCTGAAGGTTCACGTAAGAGGCGTCTGGGCGCGCGACCTGCTGGAGTGCACGGATGAGTACGTCAAGGAAAAGGTGAAAGGATTCGACACCTTAGAGCAGTTCCGTGAGCATCAGCGCGAGACGATCCAGAAGCGCTACGACAAGAAGTCGGAAGAGGAATATATCCAGAATCTTGAAACCGTGCTGGCCAATGAAGTCAAGATCGAGATCCCGAGCGGCATGGTCGATACGGCGCTCGTGCGTCACGTCAACGGCCTTCGCAACATCGCTCAGCAGCAGGGTAAGACCGCAGAGCAGGCACTGAAAGAAGAGGGCCTGACCATGGACGACTTCATCAACATGCGCCGTCCGTTCGCGACGCTGCAGGTGAAAAAGTCCATCGCGCTCGATTACATTATTCAAAATGAAAACCTGACGATCGATCAGGCGGAGCTCGATCGCTATTTCGAGCGCAATGCCAAAGCTGCGGAAGTGACCGTGGAGGAAATGAAGCGCCGTTTGGGCGGCGAGGACGAAGTCCGCGATCAGATGCTCAGCGACAGAGCGTTTGAGATCGTCAAGGAAAATGCCAAACCGATCCTCAAGGAAGTTACGGAAGAATAAAAAACGAACACAGATACAAGAAAAGCGCGCCGTCCGAATGACTCGGATGGCGCGCTTTTTTGCTGTTCTAACGGTGGAAGGCTGCGTCCTTACGGCTGAATGCCGGTGATCTCGATCAGCTGCTCATAGATCAGCTTGGTCGTCTCGGCGCTTTCGCGGTTGATGACGTAGCTCATATCCGCGGTTTTAAACCAGATCGCGGCGGAGACGCGCGGATCGCAGGAAGCCGTGTACTTTCCGAAGTAGTCGGAGGAGAAGGTACCCTGCATCCACTGGCTGTTTAAGATGCCGACGATCGATCCGTTAAGCGGCTCGCCGTAATCGGCATCCTCCACGAACACGATCTCTGTCACATCGGCAAAGGCCATGTAGGTTTCGTTGCCATCGCGATCCGTGACGGTCATGCCTTCGGGGTCAAATGTGAATCCGGCCTGGCCGACAGCCTTTTTGCTGATGAGATTGAAGATGAAGAAGCCCGCGACGATCGCGAGAATCAGAAACAGCGAGATCGCATTGCTTCGTTTCTGAATTCGTTTGATTTTTTCTTCGTTTTCGGTTTCGGGATCGGCCTGGAACCGAGGTTCGTTTTCGTAATCAGACATGGTCTCCTCCTTGGGGATCGGTCGAATGGTTCAGGGATGGGAAAGAGCGGCAAAGCGTTATGGCTTGACCGGGCGCGAGAAGATCTCGACGCCTCGCTCGGGAATGGTTACGGAGTGGGCAAGCGTTTCGCCGCTCAGCAGGCTGGTGCCGCCTTCTCCGAGATCGATCGTGACGGGCTGATGAGAGAAGTTGTTCAGGAAGACATATTCGCTCTCGCCGTCTTCGCGGAGCGTCACCTCAAGGCCGTGCGGGATCGCGGCGTCAAGAATGCGCGGAAGAGCCAGCTCGCTTGTGAGGTCGGAGAGGAAGTCGTGCAGGAAGGCCTCTTCCATGCGCGCGGCAACGTAGAGTGCCTGTCCTAAGCCCTCCGAGCGGCGCGTGAGAGCGGGATAACCGCGGTAAAAGTCCTTCTCGTAGACCGCCTCGACTTTGACAGAATCATCGAGAACATGGCTGAGTGCGCAGTAATGCCATGCCTTATACGGCTTGCCTTTCCAGATGATCTCGTTTTGATCATCCTCGTAGAGGGAGTCGAGCTCCTCCTCCCAGATGCCGAGCGTTTCCTTCAGCTCGCCGGGGAACCCGCCGAGATAGCACAGATCGGTCTCATTCACATAACCGTTGATGCAGGTCGCGACCCAGGTGCCGCCGGATCGGACGAAGGCTTTGAGCTTATCGGCAAAGCCCGGGCGCAGCAGGTAAAGATACGGTGTAATGACAAGGCTGTAGCCGGAGAGGTCCATCGACTGATCGATGATATCGACCGGAATGCCCATGTCGTGGAGCGGACGGTAGTATTCGCGGACCATCTCGACGTAATCCTTCGCATCGTTATGGCCGAACTGGGCATCGTCATAAGCCCACCAGTTTTCCCAGTCAAAGAGGATCGCAGCCCTGGCAGGGACCCTCGT
>ONYR01000368.1 GCA_900322165.1 uncultured Eubacteriales bacterium | reverse complement strand
TGTATCCGGCTGTTGACCCGCTGAGCTCCACCTCGCGCATCCTTGAGCCGGACATCGTAGGCGAAGAGCATTATGAGATCGCGCGCCGCGTGCAGGAAATTTTGCAGCAGTACAGCGCGCTTCAGGATATTATCGCGATCCTCGGAATGGAAGAGCTCTCCGAGGAAGACCGTCAGGTCGTTTACCGCGCCCGCAAGATCCAGCGCTTTCTCTCACAGCCGTTCCATGTCGCTGAAAAATTCACCGGCATTCCCGGAGTCTACGTTCCGCTGAAGGAAACCCTCCGCGGGTTTAAGATGATCGTGGACGGCGAGATGGACGAATACCCGGAAGCAGCGTTCTTCAACGCCGGAACGATCGATGACGTGATCGAAAAGGCAAAAAGCCTGAAGGAATAAGCGGCCTATGAAAACTTTTGAAATCCATATACTCGAGGCGGACAGTCCGTTTTACGAGGGCCCGTGCGAGATGATCATCGTTCCAACCACAGACGGCCTTGTCGGCATTATGGCCGGTCGCAGCAACATGATCTGCGCCCTCTCGCCCGGCGAGATGACCTACCGTCTCCCCGGTGGAGAAAACCAGTACGCAGCCATCTCAAACGGTCTTGTCAAGGTCGAAGACGGCGAGGTACTGATTCTTGCGGAGTCGATCGAGCGGCCGGAAGAGATCGATGCGAACCGTGCGAAACGCGAAGCCGATGAAGCCCGCGAAGCCATGCTCCAGCAGCGCAGCATCCGCGAATTCAAGATGGCCGAGCTCGAGCTCGCCCGCACCGCGAACCGCCTGAGGGTCAAGAGACACATTACAGGGCAATGATAGAAAACAAACAGCCTGTCGGAAATAATTCCGGCAGGCTGTTTGTTGTATAGGCTCGTTAAATGTGTATTATGGCTGATGAGACTGAAATTCTAGGGCAAGATTGAGAAACTCATAGCTCAATCACTGCGCTGAGTGGTCTGTGGTCGCTGATGATGAGCTCGGGGACCTCGGCAGAGAGGGCTTTGACCCCGCCGGCAACGCAGATATAGTCGATTTTGATTTCGGGCGCGTGGGACGGGTAGGTCTTGGTGCCTGCGGGCAGGAGCGGTGTCGTGTCCGTATAGATGTCCCAGAGGGGTTTCAGGATCTCGCTGTCCGGTTCAAGGTTGAAATCGCCCATCAGTACGGTCGGCTCGCCGGGTACGGTATTGGCGAGGATCGTTGCAACCGCATTGCGGGCTTCGGCTTTGGCGAGCCCGATGTGCGTGACCATGACCGTCAGCGGACGTCCGTCCGGAAGCTGCACCTTGGCTTTGAGGATGCAGCGGGTCTCGTAGTAAGCGTCCTCGTCCTTGACAAGAGGATCGGGAATGCCGATCGTTTCGACGGAGAGAATGGGGCAGGAGGAGACAAAGCCGTTGCCGTAGGGGCCTTGCTCGAAGAGGTCGATCGCCTTGCCGAAAGCATGGTAGTCCATGCCGGCGTTTTCAGCGATGGTCTTAGCCTGATCGCTGAAGCCGGGGAAATCGGATTTGTCTCTTACTTCGTTTAAGCCGCAGAAGATCGGATGGACTGCGCGGATACCGCCGGCGACCTTCGGAAGATCGATGAGTTCCTGATCGATCTTCACCATGTATGCGGCAGCCACCTCGCGGCGCTGTTCTTCGGAGAGCCCGGAATAATCCGGACGCGGGAGCGCCTGGCGGCGAAGATGGTCAAGGCCGTGCTGAATATTGAACGTCATGATTTTGTACTGCATAAGGGTTCCTCCCTGCATGAAAGCTTGCGTAGTACTTCGATTATAGCATAAATTCATATTTCAGCGGTGGAAAAAAATCCCGCCAGCGTATATAATAGTAGCATCGTTTAAAAGGAGACGTGTGCATGATTTCGAGAGAATATCTGAAACGGGAAATTTTCACCGTTCCAAACATGCTGAGCTTCCTGCGATTGCTGTTGATTCCGGTGTTTGCGGTGCTGTATCTGACGGGAAGATGGCTGCCTTCGATCATCGTTCTGGCGGTCTCGAGCTTTTCCGACCTGCTTGACGGAAAGCTCGCGAGAAAGCTCGGGCAGGTGAGCGAGCTTGGCGTGCTGCTCGACCCGCTCGCGGACAAGCTGACGCAGGGAACCATCGTTATCTGTATGGGGATCAAATACCCGATCATGTGGTACATGTTCGGGGTTGAGGTATTGAAGGAAGGGTTCATGATCGCAGCCGGCGCCTACACGCTGAAGCATTACGGCTCGAAGCTCAAGGGCGCGGAGTGGTTCGGCAAGGTCGGAACAACACTGATCGACGCGGCGCTGCTGGCGTTTTTGGTGTTCCCCGGCATGAGCGATCTGACGCGGGAGATCATGGTCATCGCAGTGAGCGTGGTGATGATGCTGACCATGCTGCTGTACCTGAACCATTACATCCGTTTCTGGAGAGAGCTGAAACAGAGCGGCGTGAAGGGCAGCGCAACGCTCTTGCCGAAGATGGAGAAAACCGCGAAGGAAGCGG
>ONYR01000371.1 GCA_900322165.1 uncultured Eubacteriales bacterium | reverse complement strand
AGTTTAGGCAACGAGATGTCCCATGCCTATGGCTGGCTGCCATAAACCAAGGGGCAAATATATAGTAACAGGGTGTGTAGGGGTTTATGTTTTTCGACGCAGCATGAGGAGCAAGGAGAGAGGGTATATGGGGTTTATGTTTTTCGACGCTGTCAGAACAAAGAAAACCACCAACTCGCCTGTGATTAGTTCGCGCCCATGACGCAGGTGGAGGCATGATCTTTTGAGAGTGTCTTGAGTACTGGATCATGCGCAAGACAAGCTTCCGTGCGGAAGCGGCATCTGGGGTAGAAGGGGCAGGCTGTCTTTGGGAGGGTCTCCAGGTTCGGTCCGGGAAGCGGCTGCAAGGCCTGCGCTTCCTTGCGTTCCCGCTTTTGGCGGGCGATTTCGGGATCGGGGTAAGGAATCGCTTCCATCAGCATGCGGGTGTAGGGGTGTGCCGCGTGGCGGGCGATCTCTTCGCAGCTGCCGACTTCAACAAGGCGTCCTTGATACATGACCCCGATACGCTGGGAGATATGCATGACGACCGAGAGATCATGGGAAATAAAGAGATAAGTCAGACCGCGCCTGTCCTGCAGATCGACGAGCATGTTGATGATCTGGGCCTGATAGGAAACGTCCAGCGCGGAAACCGGCTCGTCACAGACGATGAATTCCGGTTCAACGGAGAGAGCCCTGGCAATGTCGATGCGCTGCTGCTGGCCGCCGGAAAAGGCGGAAGGGAAACGGTCAAGCGCGTCTTCGCCAAGACCGACCTCGGCAAGCAGCTGGGCACTTCGTTCGCGTTTCTCTTTGCGCGAGAGATTGCCGTAGCGAACCGTCAGCCCCTCAGCGATCGTCTGCCACACACGAAGGGAGGGATCGAGCGAGCCGGCTGGGTTCTGGAAGATGATCTGCATTTTTTTCCGGTAGGGAGCCATTTGGGCGTGCGTGATCTCATCGCCGGCATAGAGGATTCGACCGCTGTCCGGCTCGACAAGACGAAGGATCGTGCGGCCGAGCGTGGTTTTTCCGCTTCCACTCTCACCGACGAGCCCGAAGGTCTCACCTTTTTGAATCGAAAGGGAGACATGATCGAGGGCCTGAACGGTTTTGTCCTTGCTGCCGCGGACGGCGTAGGATTTACAGAGGTCTTCCACGCGAATCAGTTCACTCATGAGAAGCACCTCCTTCCGCCTCAGTGCCTAGGTGGCATCGATAGAAATGTTGATCGGAAACCGCCTTCAATGCGGGCTTTTCTTCTCGGCATCGGTCGGTGGAGTAAGGGCAGCGGTCGGCAAACACGCAGCCTTTCGGAAGATTTGCCATGTCCAGTGCCGGACCGCCGATCGAGTCAAGCTTTTGCCTGGCCGTACCGGCAACGTAGGGCTCGGTTTTCGGGAGCGACTTCAGGAGCCCCTGCGTGTATGGGTGAAGCGGATGGTCAAATAGCGCGTCACAGGTGGCACTCTCCATGATCTCGCCGCCGTACATGACCATGACGCGGTGGCACAGATCGGCAACAATGCCTAGATTATGCGTGACAAACAGAACGGCCATCCCGGTTTCCTGGTTCAGCTTCCGGATCAGGGAAAGGATCTGGTCCTGAATCGTGACATCGAGCGCGGTCGTGGGTTCATCCGCAATCAAAAGAGACGGATCGGACAGAAGGGCGAGCGCGATCATGACGCGTTGCTGCTGGCCGCCGGAGAGCTCGAACGAGTAGCGCTTGAGGACGGTTTTCGGGTCAAGGCCGACCCTTGCCAGCATCTGCGAACAGGTGTGAAGCGCTTCCTTGCGAGAAAGCGTGGAAGAGTCCGTGGCACGAAGGGTCTCGATCATCTGGCTTTCAATGGTAAAGTACGGATCGAGGCTGGACATCGGGTCCTGAAAGATCATGCGGATCCCGTCGGGGATGGCATGCAGGGAGGATTTCAGTTCCTGACCCTGAAACATGATCTGTCCGCCGGTCACCTTTCCGGGAGGCGGTGTCAGATTCATGACGGATCCGGCCAGCGTGCTCTTTCCGCTGCCGCTCTCGCCGACGATCCCAAGAATCTCGCCCGGAGCGAGGGTAAAGCTGACAGAATTGACGGCATGGACATCGCCGGATGCGGAAGGAAAGCAAACCGAGAGGTCTCTGACTTGCAAAAGGAAATCGTTTGCCATGAGTGCCTCCCTTCGTTACCGGTGACGATCGGCCAGAGCATCGGTGATGCCGGACCCGATCTGCTGAATAGATAGGATAAATATAACAAGCAAAAAAGCAGGCAAGAGAACGACGGATGGATGAACCATCAGCGCGTCACGGGATTCGTGAATCAGCGCGCCCCATTCCGGAGCCGGTGGATTGACGCAGAGCCCGAGATATCCGAGAATCGTGCACATGACAACGGACGCAGCCATAAGCCCGGAAATGTGTGTTACCAAGGGGGAGAGAATGTTGGGAAGAACATGCTGCTTCAGTATTGCTGCGTTGGACGTGCCGAGCGCTCTGGCTGCTTCGATGTACTCCTGCCCCATGACTTTGAGCGTGGCCGCGTAAACCACATTTACGGTCGGGGGGATGTAGGCCAGAAGAAGCGCATAGATATAATATCCTTTGCCAAATCCGAAAATGGCATCGAAAAGCATGGCAAGGATCAGAATCGGGATCGCAGAGAGGGCTTCGCAAACTCTCAGAGTCAAAGACGGGAGCGCGCGGACAAAGCGGGAGGAGACAAGCCCGGCCCCGGCAAGTCCGTCAAGAAAGCCCGTGAGAAGTCCGAGCACTGTGCCGATCAGTGAGGCGCCTGCGACACTGATAAAGCAGGCTTTCAAGGTTCTCCGCCCGCCGATCATGAACCGTGTCAGCAGGTCGCGCCCGAGTGCATCGGTCCCGATCCAATGATCCTTGGAAGGGGCAGCGTACAGATGGCTCAGATCCATTTCAAAGCCGGTGTAAGGGGAAAGAAGCGGCCCCACTACGCAAAGCAGAATGATCAGCAGAGCAAACACCAGACAGACAATGTGATAAGGTTTTTTAAAGAATGAACGCATCAGGCCGCCTCCTTTCCGAGAGCGGAAGCTTTTTTCGCTTTGGCCGCCCGGGCAGGAGCACTGTACTGCCGGCGGATGCGCGGATCGACGGCGGCGTACAAAAGATCGCAGACAAGGTAGATGATCATGAGAAGGAACGCGATCGCGAGGGTGCAGGCGAGAACGTTTTGAACATTCCGCTGTCCGATGGCGTGAACCATGAAAGACCCAAGTCCGGGGATCGTAAAGAAGTTTTCACAGATCAGTGTGCCGCAGACGATCTCCGAAGCGACATTGCGCAGCGAGGAGATGACCGGCACCAGGCTTGCCCGCAGCGCGTGGATCCAGATGATCCGCCAGGGACGCACCCCACGCGCATACAAAGCACGGATGTACGGGGAAGAGAGCGCCTCGACCATGCTGCTTCTTGTCATGCGCGCGATCGGAGCCATGTAGGAAAGCACCATGGTAAGAACGGGAAGTATGTAATGGATCGGAGTGTCATTGCCAAATGGAGGCAAAGCACGAAGAATAACACAGAAAAAGAAAACAAGGAAAATCGCCGTCAGATACGCCGGGAGCGAACCGGTCACAACCGAAAAGGCGGTCAGAACGCGGTCGATCCATTTTCCGGGATGGGTGGCACAGAGAATGCCAACCGCGATCCCGAAGAACATCGTAAAAGCGATGCCAAGAAAAGACAGCAGAACGGTATTTCGAAATCGAAGAGGCAGACCGTTTTTATTTATCAGGGCAGCAAGCATATGCTGCAGCACGATGCGGAATCCGCCGCTCCTTGTCGCGGGCAAAAGCAGCATCAGCCCATACACGGCAAAAAAGATCAAGAGCATGGTCGGGAGAATGACAAGAAGACGTTTGAGTAGATAACGGTGCATGAGTGGACTCCTGAAAACGATCAAAGAACACGAAAAACGAAGGGATTTCCATTAATTATATATAAAAACCCGATGAAATGCCAGTGGCGAGTTTTTACCGTTGAGTAATTTAGGACAGGTGGAGCCAGGTCATAAGATGGAAGAGATCCGCACATTTCACGACTGAATTCGAAAGGATCAATATAAAAGGAGACAAAACACTCGGTTTAGTCTCCTT
>ONYR01000372.1 GCA_900322165.1 uncultured Eubacteriales bacterium | reverse complement strand
CGCTCCTCCTCAGAGGACCAGAGATCCACCCGGTCGATCACGCCCTGCAGCGTCACGACCTGCCCGTTTGTCAGCGGGATCCGAACCGGCCGCCCGTCTCCGGGACGCTCGGAAAAGCTCCACTCGAAGGCTTCATGTTGGAAATCACTGTAGGAAGCCTGCCTGGAAAGGATCCGAAGGCTCCAGGCAGCGGTCTCCTGCAGCTTCTCCCAGTAATACCGGAACCGTCCGGAGGTCTGGTAGACCCCGTACTCGGTCTTTTTCTTCTCGGCCAGATCATGAACGATCGCATCGGCCTCCTCTTCACTCAGCACCTCACTGAGGTAGACGCCGGTCTCCTTCAGCAGATCATGAAGCACCGTTCCGTCTTCCAGCTGCCTAACCTCCGGCTTTTCCCTCTCGCGAAGCCCAAGTCCGTAATACAGATAATACCGATAGGGGCACTGCGCGTATTTTTCAAGCTGCGAGATCGAAAGCTGCCGCTTCGTCGGGTCCATGAGCTTATCCGCCACGTAAGGCGAAAGCACTTCCTGTTCCCCGCGCACGCCTCGTCCGCTCTGCATCATATCACGCTCGAACTGAAGCGTGTCCGTCCCCGCAAGAGCGCCCAGCGCCTCCTTGGCTGATTCGCTCTGCATGTCCCGTGCATATAACATCGGAAGCGAGGTCATCAGACCGCCGTCTTCCTCCATCAAATAGTTCTTTCCTAAAATCCTGGAAAGCCGCTTCCAGATCGGAGACTCGCCCAGCGCCTGACCGCTGGCATCGATCCGGTGGCTGAAGAAGAATACCTTCTCTCTCGCCTTCCCGATCGCACACTCCAGAGAATAATACTGCTCCATCAGGTTTTCCATATCTCCCTGCGCGATCTCCGGACGATTATCCACCTTGGAACGCTCGGAATCCGTCAGGAGCGAGCCGCCATGTGAGATGACCGGGAAGCTTCCGCCCTGGAAACCGATCAGAAACAGCGCCTTGCACTCCCCGAGGCGAGACCTCGTAAAGTTGCCGACCATCACCTCGTCGATGGAAGCCGGCACCCGGCCCATCCGGCATTCGGCGATGCCCATGCGCAGCATAGCCGCGTACTCCTGGAAGCTGACTTCGACATCTCCAAGGATCTCCGAGAGCTGTCCGAGCATGCCTCGGATCTCCTCATCCATCCGGGAATACTCCGCCGCCATCTGCAGATCATTCTCTGTGGTGAACTGCTCCGTCAGCGCAGCCATCTTCTCGCTAAGGCTCTGCCGCTCCATCAGCTGCAGCATCGCCCTGGTATAATCCGAAGCCACCAAAGCGTGCGAGATCGCTTCGTCCCACTCCTTCAGCTGTAGAAAGAGCGGCTCGTCAAAGGACTCCAGTGACGAAAGGATCCGGTCCCGATAGTTCCAGTTTTCCTTCATGACAAGGTTTTCCAGCGCATCGACCGCTTCCCTTGAAAGATCGGTCAGCCCGGTTTTTATGAGCGCCAGAAACGCACTCTGCTTCCAGCCTCCGGTCTGCAGATCCATCAGCGCTTCCATCCACTGCACCATCGGGTTCAGCGTGATGTCACTCTTGTCATCGATAAACACCGGAATATGGCACAGCGCGGCTTCACGGCGGATCAGATGGGCATAATCCTCGAGCATCGGCGTCATCACGGCGATGTCGCGGCAGCTCATCCCCTCGTCCCGCGTCAGCTTGATGATCTCCGCCATCACGCGCTCGACTTCGGCTTCCTTGGTGTCCGCCTCAAAGGCACGAACGCGCTTCGCCTCCACAGGCCATGCTTCGCCGAGCGTCTTGCACAGGTATTTAGCCGCATGCGCGATCTCCGGCGCCTGCCGGATCTGGCTCTCGTCCCTCACGACGATGCGGCGTGTAAAATGATTGTCTCTTGTAATCTCAGAAAGCTTGGACGCGGTCTTCTGCGCGGTGAAATAGAGCTGTCTCGGGATCTGGCGCCAGTCCTGATACCGCTCCTGCGCCTCGAACGCTTCCTTCGGCATCGTGATCATCACGCTGACCTCGCGGGAGGTGCGGATCAGCTCTTCAATGATCCGGTATTGCTGCGGTGTAAAGCCCGAAAAACCGTCAATATAGATCTCGGAGGACGCGATCAGCTTGGATTCATGGAGCTTTTCCGCCAGGAGATCCAGCAAAGTCTCGGACGCGATCAGCCGCTCCTCGCCGTCCTTACCTAAATACTCAGTAAAATAATGCCAGAGCAATGCGATATCCGAAAGCTTAGCCCGAAGGATACTCCCCTCGGCCTGTCTCTCGGCCATTTCGCGGAGCGTCTCCTCACTCAGACGATACTGAATGATCTCGGTCATCATCATTTTCAGACGCTCGATAAAGCCCTTCTGCTGTACGCTGCGGCCGAAATACGTCAGCTCATCCCGGTGCAGGATCGCGATCCGCTGAAGGACCATGCTCTTGCCCACATCATCAAGCGGCGTGAGCGGCGGCATGCCGATCTCTTCAAATATACTGAATGCGAGGCGTTTAAATGAGAGCACGCGGATCCCCAGAAGGCTGTTTGTACCGATCGCCTCCATCAGGGTCTGCTCCGTTTTCAGTGTCATCTGGTCCGGTGTAATATAGATCACCGGTCTGTCGATCCGATCGGCAGCTGTCTGAGCGATCTGCCTTGTCGCGTAATAGGTTTTTCCGCTGCCCGAAGGGCCGATGATCAACGTCAGTCCCATGCTCGCTGCCTCCTTCCAACCGTTTTT
>ONYR01000373.1 GCA_900322165.1 uncultured Eubacteriales bacterium | reverse complement strand
CTCCATTACCTCATAAAGGGCGGACGGGTGAAGCACGTCATCATGATCGAGCAAAGCGATGTAATCTCCCCCGGCCATCTCAATGGCCGCGTTTGAGTTGCCTGCGATTCCCAGATTCTGCTCGAGTTTGCGGTACCGAACACGTTTGTCTAAAGCAGCCTCCGCTAAGCAAATCTTCTCTACGTAAGCGTGCTCCGAGTCACTTCCGTCGGAAAGACACAGCTCCCAGTTTGCATAGGTTTGCGCCTTCACCGAGGCAATCATTTCCCGAAGGAACCGCTCGTCAGTATTGTAAAGCGGTGTCACGATACTGATCAGGACCGGCTTCTCAAATACCCGCGATTGCTGCGCCGCGAGCGCTTCTTTAGTAAAAAGAGGTGTTCTCAGATACTGCCGCCAGCTGACCTGCCGTCTTCGGAGAAAAAAACGGAGCGTCTTTCGGATCGTGAAGGCCAGGCCCTCCTTCTTCAGGTACCCCAAGCCCGCTTCGATCAGTCCGCGCACTTGCTCCCGCTTCTTTTCAAACTTGCTTTTTCCCTGCATGAAACTCCGTCTTCCTCCCACTTCTGTCTCACCATGTCCGCGTACGGTTTGATCGCGTGATCTTCCCTCAGCGGTGCCTCAAACGGTTTGAGCTGGTTTTCAAAAACAGCATTCGGGGATCCGTCCGGATATCCCCGTCTGCACTTTTCCTCCAGATCCTCCAGTGACTTCGTTGTATAGTGATTGATTCGAAACATGTCATGGTGATGTTCTCTGGAGAACGTTCTCGTCGTTCGGTTGTCCAGCACCGCGCCATCCTCTCCAACCGCATACCCCTTCCGGTAGATCGCGTAGTGCGGATGAAAAACGGTTAACACCTTCGATGGCTGCACAACGCTTTTAATATGGCAGTTGATCCCGTTATTGTAATCCGCCGGCGTGGTGGTGTACGCGTCCATCACCAGGCCTTCCGGCTTTTTTACATGTCCGTTTGGCCCGAAAATAACCCAGTTCGCCCCGACTCCGGGATAAGCCTCAAACTTCCGGAGCTGCTCCGGCATCTTACCTTTCGGAGAAAAGAGAAACTCATCCGCGTCGATCAGCGCCAGCCAGGTAGTGCGTTTTCTCGTGCGGCGCACCGCGTCGCGGTAGGCCGCTGTTTGCGCGGTATGTCCCGGCCAATACCGGTAGACAACGAAGCCGCTGTTGATAAACGGTTCCAGTACTTCCATCCGATTATCCGTTGACCCGTTATCATAAAGATAGATCCTCTCCGCCCCGGTCGCTTGATAAAACAGAATAAACTCTTTTAGATAGCGTGCTTCATTCTTCACGATCACCGCGACCGAGTAATAATCTTTTTTCTTTCGATCCGAACGGTCGATGATTTTTCTTCTCCCGCGCTGACGGATGTAAAGTCCGATATCTTCTCGAAGGCAGTCAAAAAGTTTCGAGGCTTTCCAGAACGCGGTCTCTTCATAAGCGTTGACTACCGCGCTGATGGCCAAGTTCTCCTCTTCCGGGCCTATTTCCGCTTGCTGAAGCGCATCTGCGTATAACTGCCGCATTTCCGGGTGCAGCGCGAAAATCCAGTTGATCCTTCGCGAATACCGAATCTTATGAAGATAGCTCCGATTAAAGGTCAGGAACCGCTCCAATATTCCAAGATCATTTTCCATGGTAGTCCTTTATGATGCTTTGATAGGTTTGAAACAGTGTAAGGGCGATGCTCTCCGGATCATGCCGCTCCCTCGCCGTCTTCACAGCGGTCTTTGAAATCGCGGTCAGTTTTTCCTCGTCCGGGTAAACGTTCGCGATCAGAAAAGCCAGCGTATGCGGTTCATTGTAAGGATACAGAAATCCGGTTTTCCCTTTCTCCACCAGATCCGGCACACCTCCCACATTCGAAGCAATAACCGGGAGCCCGATCAGCTGCGCTTCGCAGACTGCGTGCGGAGAATTGTCCATGATCGAGGGATGGATAAAGAGATCCGCCGATTTCATCTCTTCGATGATCTCCGCGCTCCCGATCATTCCGAGAAGCCGGATACCGACATTCTCATGCGAAATGCCGGTTCTTTCCTCAAAAGCCGGGAAAAAGTCTTTGGAACCAGCGACGCGCCACTCAAAATCCAGATGCAGCACATTTTTCAGGATATCCGCAGTTCGAAGAATGATCTCGTTTCCTTTCCGATCATCCCCGGACGAAAGTGAAAACAGGCGAATTCTTTCTCCGGCATGGTATTTCCACTGCCCGGCTGCTTCGTAAACGCTGGGTTTAATCATCTCCGGTACATGGAAATACAGCGAACCGGGGGAATAGTATTTCACGATATTCCGATCCCACTCCGTTCGCCCGAGGAAATAACGGTTGACGCTCATGACGCGCCGCTCCACGGCTGCCTGCCTATCGACTTCCGTTTCCTTCTCCTGCGCCAAGTGAAGAAGGCGTTTGATCCCCTCTTTCAGCCGTGTGGCCATTCCCTTCTTAACGCTGACGGTCCCTCTGGCCATCTGGATCGACAAATAGTAGATATTCAGAAATCCCATCATGTGGATCACGACCGGGATATCCACCGATTCCGCGATCTGACCGTAAGGCCATTCCGCCCCGAAGCATTGAATGATATCCGGCTGAAAATCTTCGCACACACGCACGAGATCTCGTCTAGCCGTTTCCCAGTCCGCCTCCGAGCTGCCGACGCGCATGTTCCCATCAACCGCGAAATAGTCGATTCCATCCTGCGTAAACTTTTTTTCGTGGATTCCGTCCGCCATGTAGGCTACCGCAAGACGGATCCGACCTGCCAGATACCGGTTCATGACGGGTTCCATTCTTCCGGTCAATCCCGGATTATCTTTTTCGTCCTGAAGGGAACAGCTTTGCGCGATCCACAGGACTTTTACGGGGCTCTTTTCGTTTTCTGTCTTTTGTTTTTCAGACATGGTACTCTCCCGTCCTTCCGTTTTCAGATCCATCCGGCCACTGCTTTTATGATATACAGAAAATCCGATTCATACGGCGGAGCGATGAATCGTTTTCGATTCCTGATTAAGAAGACTCTGTTCCGAAGCGTAAGCGGATGCGCCAAAGCAAGGATCAGCTCCTTGTCCGGATTCTTCTCCACATATTCGGGATATCTCCGTATAACCTCCAGCGCCATTTTGCTGCGCGGTCTTTGTTCGTTTGCGTGAAAAAGTTTATGGAATCGCTGTTTCCAAAGAACGGCTTTGCCTTGATCAAAGCTCGTATAATTGTCCCCGTGCCGGCGATAGCGAATATGCGCGTTCGGATCAAAGATGATCTTTCCCGCTGCCGCGGCGGAAACCGAGATCCACGAATCGTGCAAACGAAGGCGCAGCATCTCGTCCGATACCCGTCGCTCTTTGACCAGCTGAAACAGCTCCCGGCTGAATACCTGCGTACAGCCGTAGCACTTGCTTGAACAGATCGTGAAAAGCAGCGAATGATCAAATGACTGTCCTTTGTCAAAGATCAGTCCCTGGCTGTGATTATCCGCGTCCACACGCTCGAGATTGGACGCGTAAAGCACACACCCTTCTTCTCGGTCAAGAAAGGAGAGTGCACACGCAAGTTTATCCTCCGCCCAGATATCATCCTGATCGCTGAACGCGTAAGCGTCATAATCATCCGTCAGTGAAAGCAGCACCGACATAAAGCTCATGCCGATCCCGATATTCTCCCCGTAGATGACGTTCACCTGATCAAGCGTTTCATATTTCTTCAAGATTGAAATCGTCCCATCTTTGGATCCGTCATCCCGGATATACAAAAACACATCGACCCCGGTTTGCTTCAGAATGCTCTCGATTTGTTCCTCAATATAACGCTCTCCGTTATACGTACTCATAACGACCGCGACGCGCTTCTTTTCGATCTGCTTGTCTGTCATTCTTTATACTCCATGCCTCTCATCCAATTCCTTCAGATACCGCTTGAGGGCATCCTGCCAGGCCGGAAGAGGCGAAAAACCGTTTTCTCTCAGCTTGCTTTTGTCCATACGGCTGTTCAGCGGCCGCTTCGCAAGATTCTTCCCATATTCGGCGGTTGATACCGGAATCACTTTTGTCTTCAGCCCTGCCTGCCGGTAGATTTCTTCGCAAAAATCAAACCAGGAGATGTATTCGCCCTCATTGGCCGCGTGGTAAACGCCGTACCGCTCGGTCTCTGCCATATCCACGAGAAGCCGCGCCAGATCCGCCGTGTAGGCAGGTGATCCCACCTGATCATTCACAACACGAACCTCTTTGCGCTGCTTCCCGATTCTCAGCATCGTTTTGACAAAGTTTTTCCCGTTGATGCCAAACACCCACGACGTTCGCACCACAAACAGCTTCCTGACCCATTTTTCCGCTGCCCGCTCGCCCGCCAGCTTGCTCGCGCCGTAAACATTCAGTGGCGCGCTCTCATCCTCCGGCCTCCAAGGCTCGCTTCCTTCTCCGTTAAAGACATAATCCGAACTGATATAGATCATCTTGGCGCAGATGGCACTCACGGCTTTCGCAATATTCTCAGTGCCGTACGCGTTGACCGCCATGACTTTCTCCCGGTTCTCCGCCTTCTCCGCGCCATCCACATCTGTCCAGGCAGCGCAGTGGACCACCACGTCAGGTTTTATTTCTTCCAGAATCCTGCCGACTTCATCTGCCTGCGTTATGTCCATCTGTCTGTAGGGGACCTCGCAGTCATAAC
Organism: uncultured Eubacteriales bacterium; assembly: GCA_900322165.1. Lineage (GTDB taxonomy): Bacteria > Bacillota > Clostridia > Lachnospirales > Bianqueaceae > RUG760. The sequence continues at coordinate 2,576 of ONYR01000373.1, read as the reverse complement.
TTGCCTCCGCACCGCTTCCGATGACCTCGTAGCCTCTTTTTATACATTCTCTGGCAACATCGTACCCCAGCTGCCCTGTAAAACCTGTGACCAGTATTCTCATTTCACATCCTGCTTGCTGCCCGCGTATAACGGTTCCCACCACGCACGGTTATCGAGATACCATCGAATCGTTTTTTGTATTCCGGCTTCGAAGCTTGTTTCCGGTTCCCACCCAAGCTCTCTTTTGGCTTTAGCCGGGTCAATCGCGTAACGCAGATCATGTCCCTTTCGGTCTTCCACATGAGTAATAAGACTTTTCGGCTTTCCAAGCTCGCTTACGATCATCTCGACGATATCGATATTCCGCTTTTCATTGTGCCCGCCGATATTGTAGATCTCTCCATCCCGGCCATGTCGGATAATCCGATCGATGGCCTTGCAATGATCTTTGACATAAAGCCAGTCACGAATGTTCTCCCCGGTTCCATAGACCGGGAGCGGCCGATCGTGAAGACCATTGATAATCATGAGCGGAATCAGTTTCTCAGGGTACTGAAAAGGGCCGTAATTGTTCGAACAGCGGCTGATCGTGACCGGAAGCTTAAACGTACGATGATAAGCCATCACCAAAAGATCCGCTCCCGCTTTGGAAGCGCTGTACGGGCTGCTGGGTTTAAGCGGTGTCTCCTCGGTAAAAAACAGATCCGGCCTCTCCGGCGGGAGATCCCCGTAAACCTCATCCGTCGACACCTGATGAAACCGTGTGATCCCATAGCGCACGCAAGCGTCAAGAAGAACGCCAGTGCCAACAATGTTGGTTTGAAGAAAAGCGCCCGGCTCTTCAATGCTCCGGTCCACATGCGATTCCGCCGCGAAATGAACAACTACCTCCGGCTTTTCTTCCTCAAACAGCCGGAAAATCCGAGCACGGTCACAAATGTCCGCTTGTTCAAACCGAAAGCGCTCGTTTTTCATCACAGACGAAAGCGTCGAAAGATTCCCCGCGTAGGTCAGCTTGTCCACACAAACGATTCGATCTTCAGGATGTGCGTTCAACATGTAAAAAATAAAATTAGAACCGATGAATCCGGCTCCTCCGGTCACTAAAATCGTCATTAAACTTTCTCCCTGTCAGCCAATGTCCCTTCATGGTAGCGATATCCGCATTCAGCCAGTGTCGGACGGTTCTTGTCTTTTTCGTTAATGATCACCGCTCCGTCTGTCGGCCACGTGATTCCGAGAGCCGGATCATTCCAGAGAATGCCCCCTTCGTCTTCGGGATGATAAAACTCGTCACATCGATAGGCAAACACGGCCGTATCGCTCAAAACCAAAAAACCATGTGCGAATCCCCTCGGGATCATGAGCTGACTGTGGTTTTCCGCTGAGAGAATCTCCCCCACCCACTTTCCGTAAGTCTTACTGCCCTCGCGCAGATCCACGGCTACGTCGAAGACTTCTCCCTGAAGCACCCGAACCAGCTTAGCCTGAGCATAATGCTTCTGGAAATGCAGGCCCCTGAGCACGCCTTTCCTGGAGGAAGACTGATTATCCTGGACAAACCGGTAATTCAGTCCGGCGGTTCGAAAAGCCTCTTCGTGATAAGTCTCCATAAAGCTTCCGCGCTCGTCCGTGTAGCACTTCACGTCGATCAGAAAAACTCCCTCGATTGAGGTTGCGTGAAAAGTAAAATTACTCATATTGTCGCACACTTTCCGCGATCCGCTTCAGATACTTGCCATAAGACGAATCCCTGTATTGTTTAGCTGCCTCCAGGAGCTGTTTTTTGGAGATCCACCCGTTTTGATAAGCGATCGCTTCGAGAGCGGCTATCTCCGTATGCTGACTTTGCTGCCGGTTTCGTATATATCCGCTCGCCTCATACAGGCTCTCAAAGGTGCCGGTATCGAACCACTCAAATCCCTCGTCCAAAAGCTGCACGCTTAATTGCTGCTCCTGCATGTAAAACTCATTTAACGAAGTGATCTCCAGCTCGCCTCTCTCGGAGGGCTTCACCTTTTTAGCCTTCTCAGCCACCCCCGCAGGATAGAAATACAGTCCCGTAACCGCGTAATGGCTTTGCGGATGCGCCGGCTTTTCCTCAAGCGAGACGACCTTTCCGTTTTCATCGATCACAGCTATGCCAAACCGCTCCGGATCGCTCACAGAGCGGCAGAACAAGGTCGCGATCCCCTTTTCCGCGTTTTCGCCTGCTTCCTGCGTTCGCGTTTTCAAATCTTTCCCGCAGAAAATATTGTCCCCGAGAATCAGGGCGCAGGAATCGTCCTCGATAAAATCTTCGCCCAGGAGAAATGCCTGCGCCAGTCCATCCGGGCTTGGCTGCTCCAAGTAGGACAGACGGATTCCGAAGGCCGATCCGTCACCGAGCATTTTCGTGAATCTCGGCAAATCTTCACTTGTTGAGATGATCAGGATCTCTCGTATTCCGGCCTGCATCAAGGTGGCCAGGGGATAGTACAGCATCGGCTTATCGTAGATTGGCAGCATCTGTTTGGATACCGCAGATGTAACCGGATACAGTCTTGTTCCGGCCCCTCCGGCCAGGATCAGTCCTTTCATGGCATATTCTCCTT
>ONYR01000376.1 GCA_900322165.1 uncultured Eubacteriales bacterium | reverse complement strand
GGTAAACTTCCTTCTCCCATGCAGCATCGGTATCTTTGGCTGACTGTCTGGCACCCCAATGTTTTCTTTCGCTGTTGCACCGAGTTCACAGCCCACGCAAGGATCATATTCTGACTCCCTGCGTGGGCTGGTTTGTTAAAAGTGAGATTTTTGAATCTTTTTTACTGGCATTTTCCACTCTGCAAAAAAACTACCCGAAATCAACAGCTCAGATTTGCCTCATTCACTCACCGTGATTCCGTTTTGCTCGGCGACCGTCCTCGCCATGGAGCCTTCGCTGCAGTGGAAAACTACCTTGTACGAGTTAAGGGTCGCACCCGGAATGCGAATCACACTGTCCGGGATGTAGACCTGCCACTTCGTGTCCGGACTGAGACTGATAATGGACATGAGTTCGTCAAACTCTCCCAAATTGAAGGTGACGCAGCCCTCCGGCACGATAAGGGTCAGGTCAGCGTTCCACGCAAACGCGATCAGCGCGTCCCCGTTCTTGTTCATCAGCGAGCCTTCCGCTGCGGAGAACCGCGGATTGTCCGGGTCGACCTCGAACGCGCGGACGGTGAACAAGGTGAACGCTTCTTCTCCAATAAAACGGACGTTGTGGCCGATGTGAATCACTGCCAGCTCGTCAGAAGCTGCATCCTCCCCCGAATCCGCAGCCTCCCCGCCCGCCGGGATGTCCAGCGTAAACCAGTCACATGCAAATGCGAAGTGTCCGATCCGCTCGAGGCTGTCGGGAAATGCCGGTAAAGCCAGGTTCAGGCAATGATAGAATGCATAGTTCTCGATCGCTGCAAGGCCTTCCGGCAATATGACCTCAAAAAGCGCTCCGTAGGAAAATGCGTCTGCTCCGATTACCTTTGTCCCGGGCTCGACCGTCACTGTACCGGTTTTGGCCGGCGGGCAGGCAAGAAGGACTTTCTGCACCTGATCATACAACACTCCGTCCACAACTTCATAGGTGCCATCCGCACTCCGACTGTCAGTGCCTCCGCTTGCGCTCCCGCCGCCTTCGATCTGGATCTCTTCAAGGCTTGACATCCCCATGAACGCGCCTTTTCCGATATGCCGGATTCCGCCTGGCAGGGTGATAGAAGTCAGCGAAGTACATTTGTGGAACGCGTAATCGCCGATATAGGTCAGGGTGGAGGGAAGCTCGATGGCTGAAAGTGCGCGGCAGACGCCGAAGGCGCTGTCGCCGATCGTTCGGAGACCTTCCGGGAGGGTGATTTCTTCGAGCGTTTCGAGGTAATAGAAAGCATATCCGCCGATCGTTTGGATCGTGCTTGGAAGGATCACTTTTTTCAGTAGAACGGGTGTCGCGTCCCCTCCGGTGTCACCCTTGAACGCGAGGGGTCCGACCGCGGTGACTGGTACACCGTCTACCGTTTCCGGGATCTCGATCTGCGTGTCCGTGCCTTGGTAGTCCGTGACATGAGCCTCGTTTTGGTAGACTGCAAAGGTCATGGACCCGCTCTCTGTTGGCACTGTTTTGAATGTGTAGGAAAGGTCCGGCTCGATCTTCTGCGGAGCCGCGGTGTAGAGCACGCCGTAGACGTCCTCGATGGTCAGGACGTAATAGGTGTCGGTGATGCCGCACTCGGACAGCGGCTTCAGCGCGAAGCCGAACGAATCGCCGAGGATCTGCAGGTTCAGGGACGTCAGGTCGCCCTCCTCCCAATCGCTTACCGGGAGCAGGTCGCCGCTCTCGCTCAGGGTCGGGATGAGCGTTTCGTTGAAGTAATGGATTCCGTCGTAGTTGGAGACGTCGATGGTCTCCTTTCCGCTGAACAGGGCGTTTTCGGACGATCCGTTGACGGTCTGGATCTTCAGGGCGCCGCTCGCGACATCTTCCGCGAGAATGATCGTGATCGGGTCGGTCTTGGTATTGTCGCGGAGAAACGTCGACGTAGCGGAGGTCCTCAGCCGCGTGTTGCGTGTGCGGTAGATGACGCGGGTCTCGGTCGCCTCCACCTGCGCCACGCTCCAGAGCGTAAAATCATCCCCCGTGGTCAAAACGATCATGGAGGGGTCCATCGGCAGGCGGATGAGGCCGCTTTCATCAACGTCCGCCCGGCAGCCGGTAAGGAGCGGTGTGTACATGCCGCTTTCGCCTTTTTGGAGGATCGTATAGGTAACTTTTGCCACCGTTTCGAAAAACGCGGGGTCAAGCTGGATCCGATACTCGCCGCCCGCGAGCGTTGGGGCCGGGATCGTGCAGGTCCGCTTTTCGGCGTTTTGCCACGCGCGGCTCATCACGTCAAAAAACCGCGAAAAGCCCAGCATGTTCAGGCCTTCGTACACCTCGCGCATCTCGAAATACTGCGTTTTGTTGCTGCTCGGGAAGTAAACGGACACGCCGCCCGCACCGTCTATGTTGCTGTAATTCTTTATGATCAGCGCATCCGCGGCCGCTCTCAGCGCTTCCGCCCAAGAGCTGATCCCCTCCGCATTCGGACCCGCCGCTTCCGCTCCGACCATCTCACTAAGCCCGCCCGCCAGATCATGCACATCGACAAGATCGTAGGAAAGCAGCGAGCGGTCCTCCTCGCTCCCGATCACGCCGAAGCTTTTCGCTGCTTCGCGGGCGATGCGGATCTTCGCATAAGCACCGGCCTCGACATTCTCCGCCAAGGCCTGCCCGAGCGCGTCGAGCGCGGCCTTCACAGCGGGCAGCTTCGAAAGGTCCGCGGCCGAAAGCGTGCAGTCCGGATGATAATATTCACTTTGTTTGGCTTCGTAATAAGCTCCGTACGCGTCGACGATCGCACTCGTGATCGCGGCCGGATCGTCCGTTTTATTGAAAATGCTTAGAAAATGGTAGTCCCAGCCATCGCCCGGCTCGAGTTCCTCCGAGCCAACGTAATAATTCGCATACTCCTGCCAGATGAACATGTTTTCGACGCTTCCCATCAGGCATGCGTCGAAGCCCACAAACTCCAGCTTCTGCCCGCGAGAGGCAGGATGGTTCGTCGCAAACGGCGTCTCCTCCATCGCCTGCCGCATCTCCTCGAGCAGGAGCCCGTCCCCGTAGAACAGCTCGTCCGAGCCGTAGCCCCACAGCGGCCCGCCGCCATGATCCCACAAAATCAGCGCGTAATGCTCGGCGGGGTAGTTTTCGAGTGTGAAGTTAACAAACTCCGACAGCGTCTGGGACGCGCCCATGTCCGCATTTTTCGCGGTCGAAGCCACGACCCAGCCTCTTTGGGACGGAGAGGTTTGTTCCTGCGAAGTCTGCCCGCTCACCTCCGGCGCGAGCGAGACGTCGATGACGCAGTTTCGATCGCACGGAATCTCGGACGTCCATCGCTGGCTGCCGCCCGTGTAGAGGATCAGGTTCGTGTCCGTAAAATCGATCCCGGAGTCCAGCATTTCGCGGATGTCCGCGCTCGCAGCACCATTCGCGCTCTCCAGGTTCGACCCGATCATGTAGACCATGATCGTGTAATTCTTTGCCTTAGCCGGGAGATTTTCAGATACTTCGACGATCTCCGCATCCTCAAAGTTGAATTCCTGATTCTTCTTTGCGATGGCACGCGCATAGTCTTCGGACGATTCCGCTCTGGTGTAGCCGGAGGTCGTGGTGCTCTCCGCCGATGCCTGGTCCCCGGCGCTCTCCGCCGATGCCTGGTCCCCGGCGCTCTCCGCCGATGCCTGATCCCCGGCGCCTTGGGGCTTTCCGCAGCCGCTCAGCAGCGTCAGCGTCAGTGCGAAAACAAGCAGCAGCGCCAGCGCGCGCTTTGAAACACGAATCACGACCTCACCTCCTCTTATTGTTTCATTATATCGAAAAAGGAGATAAATGAAACCATGTTTTTCAGCCCGGCGGCAAAAGTGCGCGCCAGGCAGGCGTCGCATTTTTGCATTGGACAAATCCCTCGTGTTGTCATATAGTAATAAAAAAGCACTGCGATAGGGAGATTCCGTATGATAAATGATGTTTTGAATGAGAGTGGGGCTCAGGAAGATTTCCGCCCCGAGGAGCTCGATCCTGAAAATATGTCCGACGAGGAGCTCGATCCTGAAAACATGTCCGACGAGGAACTCGAAGCCTACTATACGCAGCTCATTATCGACCGGAAGGCGGACTATTTCGAGATCGTTCGCAAGCGCAGGGAGGCTGCGAAGGGGGTCATCGTTCGCTATGGCGACTATATTCAGACCCCGTCCGCGCTGCTTGCGCTTCTGGCGGCATTTGCGGTCTTCGATGCGGCCGACAATTTCATTCCGGGTGACTGCCTGGAGAAGCTGCGCGAGCTGGCGGCCGACGCGGCCGGGAAGCTTGCCGAGCTTACCAAGGACGGTCTGCTCCGTCTTGCGCACGCGGATGCGTCGAAGCTTCAGGAGGCCGCCCGCAGCGCGCTTAGGAGTGTTGCGCTGAACAAGTCGTTTACCGACTATTGGCGCGAGATGGCAGTCGATATGATTCGCGAATATGACGAAGAGACGGCCAACATGG
>ONYR01000378.1 GCA_900322165.1 uncultured Eubacteriales bacterium | reverse complement strand
GAGGTCCGAATCAGTTACCAAAGCCTGTCGCCGAGCGTGCTTACTTCAGACGGTGAGTGGCTCGGTGCCTGCGGAGATGAACGCGTAGAGGCGTCCCTTCGGGCATCGGCAGTGCTTGGGACGGTGCAGGAAGAATGCGTGGTTACGTTTTACCGCGCAGCGTTTTCGGAGCTTGATGAGAAAGCCAGGGAGGAACAGCTTTTGGCACGCATTCGCGAAGACATCGCGGTCGGGGAAGAGGTGCTCATGCTGCCCTCGCAGACCCAAGACGGGGCAGCGATCGTGTGGGAAAACGCCCGCCCCGGGGATTCGCTGCTGTGGGGACTGCTGCTTCTGCTTGTCCCGCTGCTTTTGTACTTCAAGGAGGCGGCGGACTACAAGCAGCTTGCCGACAAACGGCTTGCCGCGATCAAAGTCAGCTATCCGGAGTTTTTGGGTGAGCTGGTGATTCTGATCGGTGCGGGTCTGAGCCTCATGAGTGCATGGAAGCGGATCGGAGCGGACTACCGTGAAGAGAGGGCCAAAAGCGGAAAGAGCGACGCACTTCTGGAAGAGGTGGAGAGAGCCGCTCGGGAGATGAAGGAAGGAACCTCGATGAGAGAAGCGCTCGAAGCCTTCTCTGCCCGCATCCCCTTGAGGGAAGTTCGGCGATTTATCGCACTTCTGACACAAAACCTCAGACGCGGCGATGATTACCTCAAAGAGCGTCTTAGGCAGATGTCGGAGGAAGCCTGGGAGACAAGAAAAAAGCAGGTTAAGGAAAAATCGGAGGAGGCAGATACCAAACTGCTGCTTCCTTTGATGATGATGCTGTTGGTGATCCTGATCATTGTGCTGTCTCCGGCAATGATCTCGATGAACCTGTAACATGAGCCCGCCAGACGGGCAGATCAAAACATTCAATAACCATAAGGAGGACATTATGGCTTACAAACTCGGAGCGGCACTTGTGTGCCTGTGGACACGCTTCCAGGAAGCGATGAAGGACGATCAAGGAATGGCGACCATAGAGACCGTGCTCGTCATCAGCATCCTGATCGCGCTGGCCCTGATGTTTAAGGACGTCATTGTCGATTTCGTCGACGGAATCCTTGACAGCATCGCCGGTCAGGGATCGGTCTTCGATCCGGCATCCATCGCACCCTGATGCTTAGGCGCTCTTCGAGGCAGCTGCCCGGCAGTGTGACCGTTGAAATGGCATTGATTTTCCCCCTGACTCTCTTGATCCTTGTCATGCTGCTCGAGGTAGGAATGGCTTTTGGCTGGCGCTTTTACGTGCACACGGTGGCCGAGGAAGGCATGATGCTGTGCCGCATGCGTGAGCGCGAAGGGGCGGGAAGGCAGGAAGCCATCGCGGAGGCGGATGAGTATATGTTGGCGAAAACGACGGGACGGAGCGGTCTTTCATGCGAGTTTTCATGGTCGGAGAGTGGATCGTTTTTGAGCGATTCGCTGACGCTGAGAGCGAGCGGAAGCTGCGCGGGACTGCTCCCGGTCTCGTTCGGGATGGATGTTCATAGCGATGCGATCGACCCGGTTCTCTTTAGGGACCGGGTTGATCTTATCACAGAGCTGATTCAGCGGATGGAAAAGAAGTAGGCAGAAAGGAGTGTTCATGAGTCGAAAACTGGATGGATCGATGAGCGTATTCTACGCGGCCATTTTTTCGGCAGTCATCATGTTTCTGCTGGCGCTTTTTTCCTTTGGACGGGTCGAAGAAATGAAAACGGCTGCAAGGCGTGACCTGGATCTGGCGGCCTACAGTGTGATGGCAGAGTATGAAAAAGACTGGGTCAAGGATTACGGCTTGTATATGGTGCCGGAGGGAAGGCTGCAGGGGAGCTTTGCCTATTATCTTCAGGAAAACTCGCGGCACGGATTCGATACGTATGCGTACGATGTGGTGCTGCAGAAAGAGGCGAGCCTTCAGGACGCGGAAGCGCTTGAAAACCAGATCCGGCGGTTCATGAAGGAGCGCGGGGCACTGAGCCTTCTGGAAGAGGTGCTTCGGCTTCTGCAGGATGTGAAGGAGGAAGGAATCACAGAGGGAGCTGAGAGCTTTCTTGAAAGCAGCGGTGAGCTGGTGAGCTACCAAACCTACTACGCTGAATTGGTTACGATCATGGAAGGAGTGCGGGGAGATGGGCTGAAGGAACCGTTCTACGTGAACGGACTGCTGAAAAAAGACCCATCCCGCGCAGCCGTGGATGAGATCCTCGCCAAGATGGCTTTGGAAGCGGCTCAGATCGATGCCGCAATCGAGGCGGATCCTTCGCAGGCAGAGTACGCTGTCTACCGAACGATCGCGTCCTCGGAGCTTGGGATGCTGGAGACGGCTTACATGTGGCTCGATGAGGTGATCCCGCTTTGCGAGAGAGGCGAAGAGATCTTGGTGCTCCTGATTGAAGAAGCTGTTAAGATCGAGGAGAAGGACAATGCGGATACGCTCCTTGAAATGATTCCGTTTGGCTCTGAGGAACTGACGGAATTTCAGCAGATCCTCCATAAAAACGGAGAAAAGGCCGAAACAGCGCGCAAAGGGCTCGATCGGCTGATTTCCATGCTGGATGATCCGACCTCGGCGGAGGATTGTCTCGATGCGATCGCAGAGTTTGAGCGGATCGACGGATACGATGACTCGATCGAGCTGCCGTACGAGTACCGTGAGGGGACGCGAGCGGTGGATCTGAAGGCGATCCTTGCCTACGTGAAAGGGTATCCGCAGGATATCTATACCTTTGCACCGGATGAGGACAAGGATTTCGGAGAAGCGGAGGCCTTTGCGGACGCGCTCGAGGAAGGAAAGGAGCTCGATGCGTCCGGCATGGCTTCTTCGCTGCGCTCGCTTAGCCTCGGTGAATCGTTTGAAACAACATTTCTGACCGGTGAATATGCCGTTGGGATGTTTCGGAGCTTCCGCGACACGATCGTTGAGGCTGACGGCAAGAAGCCGAAAAACCTTCGCGGCGACAAGATGCAGGGACGGTTCTTCAATAATGAAGTGGAATTTATCATCGTCGGAAGTCACAACGAGTACCGGAATGTCAGCGGATGCCGAAGCCGGATCATGCTGATTCGAACGTTGCTTAACATGTCGTACCTGCTGACCGATACGGCTAAACGTGCGGAAATCGAAGCACTCGCTGCGGCGAGCGGTGGAATTCTCCTCCCGGGTGTCGGCGATGCGATCGCCTTCGGGGCAATCCTGACGGCCTGGAGCATGGCCGAGGCAACCGCGGACTATCGTGCCCTTACCGAAGGGGCCAAAGTGCCTCTTTGGAAGGATGAGGAAAGCTGGAGAGTGGATCTGACATCCGTCGTTACGATGGCTCTTTCGGAAGCGGAGAAAGGCGGAGAGCGCGGATGGAACTATGAGCAGTATCTCAAGCTGTTGGTGTACATGATGCCGCGCGAAACAAGGCTTGGGCGGATCCAGCTCTTGCTGTCGCTGAATCACGGAGGATGTGATCTTTCCAATGCGGTGACTGCGTTTTCGGTGTCGGGAACGGTTTCCGGACTGAGCAGGATGGACCTTTCCGGAACGTATGGGTATGAGCGCGATGAACGGTAGAAAACTACAGGCTTCGGTCACGGTGGAGGCTGCGATCGTGATCCCGGTGTTGGTGTTGGTGCTGGTTCCGTTTCTGTATCTGCTTCGAATCGTGCTTGCAGGCGCGATGCTTGAGGCGGATCTTCAAAACATTCTGACTAAGGCGGCGACCGAGAGTTATGTCCTTGAGAAAGCCGGAATCGAACCCTCCGATGATGTATTGGAAGGATCTGGCGGGGCTGAAGATGTTGAAATCGAGGGAGCCGCAGATAAGGCGACCGAGCTGGAAGGGCTCGGCGCTTCATGGACATCGCTGTTTGCAGGACTGGATGCAGACGCGATGCTCGAGCAGACCGTGATGGATCTTGCCGGGCAGTGGTATTTATACCTGGAGCTGGGACAGATCTGGACAAACGAAACCCTGGAAGCCTGGGGAGTGGAGGATGGATGGAGTGGAATATCCCTTTTGGAAAGCCGCTTCTTCTACTCTGAAGAGGGCCGTGGAGGGCTGATCCAGGGTGTACTCGAAGTCAGCTGGAGCTTTCTGGGCGGCTTTACCCAGCCATCCACCCGTATCGTGCGGACGGTGCATGCGTTCCTTGGAGAAAAGGATAAGACGATGGGATCGGTCAAGTCGGAAGCGGAGGAGACCGAAGAGATCGTTTACCGCATCGGATCGGGCGCGCATTATCACAAACTCAGTTGCTTCCTGATCGACAAAAACATTGTTGTGCTGACGGAGTCTCAGGCGCAGGCCAAAGGGCTGCAAGCCTGCCCGAACTGCGGCGGAGGAGAAGGCACGGTCTATGCCACCGTTGGCGGTGAAAAATACCATACCCACACCTGTGCGATCCTCTTTCCTGATCTTGTCCCGATGTCGCTGATGGAAGCGATCGCGGCCGGCCTGACCCAGTGTGGGCTCTGCTACGGATCGGAGGAGTATTTCAGATGAATGCGGTGCTTGAGGCGCTGGGGGATGCGGCCTTCGGTCTTCTGGCACTGGAAGATCTGATGCGGAAAAAGCTGTCCGTCTGGCTGCTGCTTTGCTGGAGTGCACTTTCCGCACTGCGATGCCTTAACACGGATGGACGGCTTCTCATGCTGCAAGGGCTGACCGCGCTGATCGTCATCCCTGCGGCGCTTTGGTTTCGCGCGAAAAAAGCTGCCGGCTGGGGCGATGTGTGGGTCCTGGCTGTACTGCCTTTTTTCTGGGACCCGATCCTGTTTACAAACGCGGTGCTTTTGGGTGCCTGGCATCTTGGAATGTGTGCGTCGATCGTAACGGCCTTTTACGGAGAAGGGAAATCCTTGCCGCTCGTTCCGTTTCTGCTGCTCGGGTGGATGAGCGGCAAGCTTCTCTGAGGATAATCATGATGAACAAAGGATAATGAATCATGCAGATCGTAAAGACAGAGACAACCTTAACCGCCTTGGGGAAGAGGTGCAGTCAGGAATACCAATCCGTGATGATCTCAAAGGCCGCTTGGGCGCTTCCGCATCGCTGGGTTTCTCCGGATGACGGAGAGGAAGTCCCGTCCCTTGTTTACCGGGCCGAAGGGACTTCGCTGAAGGAATGGATCGGAAGCAGACCCTCCGCTGATGAAACAGGCGAGATCGTGGATGCACTGCTTCATCTTACGGAAGAACTGGACCGATATCTGCTCGATGAAGAAAAGCTCTGCTTTGACCCGGATTGGATCCGAATCACGCCTGAGTATGACGGCCCGGCGAAACTGCAGGTCGTCTATTTCCCTTTTGAAGATGCTCCAAGAGAGGAGGAAGGGTTTTTCAAACAGACGGCGCGGTATCTCTGGGAGGAATCAGCGCGGGATCGCTGGGAAGATCTGCAAGCGATCGCGCAGCTTCACCGGTTTGCAAAGATGGTCTTTGCACGCGAAGCGGAGGCAAACAAACAACAGCCGCTCCTCGGAAATCCATCCATGGAAGAAGCGGCTGCCATTGTCAGAGAATTTGAAGTCAGTAAACAGAAAGCAGAAGACGAAGAGGCTCAGGTACCGGAGCAGGTCAGCGCAAAACCGACACAGGAAGAGCGCATGGCCCAGCTTGCTGTGATCGCGGAGCCTTTCAAAGAAGATTCCTTCTGGGAAAAATGGCTGAGGCTGATTCGTTTTTTACGCGAGAAGAATCCCATCCGTCTGCGCTAAGCGAAGCTCGGCTGTGGGCGCGTAGATACCGGTCCACTCCGAAGGAAGCGCAGTTTTCTCATGTTTGGTATCCACAATATATTTCAGATACAGATAAGCGGGCACCGCTGACCAT
>ONYR01000379.1 GCA_900322165.1 uncultured Eubacteriales bacterium | reverse complement strand
TCATCATAGTCAAGGGTACAGTCCACATCCGGATAAGATTGTTTGAGGCGCTCGATCACCTCGAGCGCCAGTTCTTGTTTAGTCATTGTCTTTTTCTTTTTTCAAAAAATACCGAATCAGATACCTTCCGACCGTTCCCACTGCCATTCCGACTGCCGCCCAGACCGCACCCGGGATCAGCCGATGCCAATCCGGCACCACGATCGCGTGCGTTTTCAGAATGTCGAACAGATCCAGTGTCAGATAGCTGGAAAGGAAGTACATAAATGCAAAGAACAGTACCATCAGCCAGCGGAAATAGCCCCATTTCGGGCTCAGTCCGATCAGGGCCGCGACCACGACCGTCGCGATCGGCAGGATCAGCTTCAGCGCGGTAACCTCGTAAGCGCTGATGTCATTTTTTCCGCTCTTCCAGAACCATACCAGAAGCATTACCCATACTCCGGCATAGACGATGCTCAGCACCATCTCGAGCACCTTGTCTACCGTAAAAATCGGCTCTGTTCTTTTTCCCGTTTCCATGCGGATCGGATCAATGGCCATGCTTATTTCCCCCTGAACTCAAGTCCCGTCTCTGATTTATGACAGGTAAACCTCATTATAACATTGACTGAAGGCTTTGACAATCAATCAGCCGTCGTTTTTGTTCCTTCCTTAGCCTGCGCATCTTCACTGCCGGTGTCCTTGCGGGCTTTTCCGATCCGGGCCGTGTACTTAAACAGCATCGGATAGATCGCGATGACAACGAAGATAATGATCGCATAGCGAAGGGTGCGGATGAGGAACGCGCCCATGGTCGGCGATGCCAGAAATTCTGAGGAGAACGGCAGCTTCAGAACCGTGTTCAGTCCCAGATAGATCGCCCCGCCGCCGATCACGCGCAGGATCCGGCGCACCCAGCTCTTGGTGTTTTCAAACTTGACATACTTCTCTTCGACCGGGAGTGCAGCCAGGAAACCGATGAGCATGCCGACGCCCGAGTAATAATCCGTACTCTTGCAATAGAAGAATCCCGGGAGCGCAATGAGAAGCATCAGCCCGTTAAACATCCAGCGCTTTTTAATCACTTTCTGCAGCAGCGGAACCACGAAGATCACCAGAACGCCAAGGCCCCAGCCGCAGAGCACGTCAGTCGGATAGTGCGCGCCCACAACGACCCTTGAAAAACCAACCAAAAGCGGCAGCACGATGGCCAGCACTCTCAGCCAGCGCTTCTTTGCGTAGCGGCTGATCGATCCGTAGGCTGTTACCGCGTTGGCAGAATGACCGCTCGGGAACGAGAAGCCCTGTGCCGAAATGTCGTACAGATCCGCGTCCGGCTCCACCGGACGGAGGATCTTGATGCCCGGATTGTCGAAATACGGACGGCGCCTTACGAAGATATTCTTCACCATCGGATTCCAGATGTTGACTACAAGAATATTCACGCCGACGTATTTTCCGAATTCCTTATCCAGACTCCAGTAAAGGAATCCAAGGATCGCAACCAAAGGCAGCTGCTCCCCAAACGCCGAAAACTGCGAGATCACATTGATGAGCCAGCCCGGAAGCACACTCTGAAGCCACTCCATGAGCTGCACTTCCCAATTAAAATAGAAAACATTTCCGACAATATCCGGCATGTGTTTTTCCTCCTTTACCACGCATTCATCGTATTCTTTATTATAGGCCGAATCGATTTTTCTCGCAAGTCAATTAAGGCACTTCGACGGCACCGCTTGATATTTTTCATTTTCTTTTGTCTTATTTGCACGAATTGATTGCACCGCATTCAGAATTATAGTATAATCAAATTACCAAAAGGTTATCTCGAATCTATCAAAGCAGGAGGCACGCCATGGGAAAATTCATTATCAAAGCCACCAAAACCGGTTTCAAGTTTGATCTGCTGGCAACCAACGGCCAGGTCATCGCAAGCTCTCAGGTTTACAAGTCCCTGAAAACCTGCCGTGCCGGCGCGGAGAGTGTCATGAAAAATGCTCCGAAAGCATTGATTCAGGATGCAACCGTAGAAGAGATCGTTGCCGTCAAGAACCCCAAATTCAATCTTTATGTCGATAAAGCAGGTGAATACCGCTTCAACCTTACCGCAACCAACGGTCAGATCATCGCTGTCAGCGAAGGCTACAAGAAAAAGCCAAGCGCGCTCAACGGCATTGAGTCCGTCCAGAAGAACGCAAAAGAAGCTCCCATCGAGGTTGTTGAGTAAGTAAAAGGCGGCCTGGTGCCGCCCCCCTCTTACATTCAATTCCTAATCGCTTTTAACGACATCATCAAAGGCACGCTGATTCCAGCGTGCCTTTTCTTTGTCTGTTTTTTTGTTTTCTCTGCCCTCTCAGTTCAACAGCTCCTCGATCTTCTGGTTCAGCATATTGTGCGTCATCGAGCCGATCTGCGTGTCATAGAGCACCCCGTTTTCATCGATGAAATACGTTGTCGGGATCGCGTTGATCCCGTAGGTGTACACTCCATCGTACTCCACGTCAAAATAGATCGGGAAGCTGTAGCCCTCCTTCTCCACAAACGCTGTGGCGCTCTCGACCGTATCGCGCGATCCGTCAGTCAGGTTGACAAGCAGAAAGACCACGTCATCCCCGTACTGCTGATACGCCTCATCGATGTAAGGCATTTCCATCTTGCACGGTCCGCACCAGGTCGCCCAGAAGTTCAGCACGATCGGCTTTCCCCAGAAGTCCGAAAGCCGCACCTCTTCGCCGTCCATATTCAGCATCTTGAAGTCCGGCGCGATATTCTGCGCCACATCGACCGGTTCGGAAAGCTCCGGCTCCTCGGAGGACTCGGTTGTCTCGGAAGATTCCGATGATTCCTGCGATTCCTCCCCGCCCGAAGGCTCAGCGGTTTGCGACGAATCCGAGGAATCCGACGGTTTCGAAGAATCCGACGATTCCGATGAATCTGACGGTTCCGTCGAAACGCTCACCGTTTCCGTCCCGCTGTTTTGCCTCTCCGCATAGAGTGAGCTGAGCTTGCGGTACCCAAGCCCTGCCACAACGAGAACAAGCACCAGCGCCGCGACAAGGCCGAGCGCCAGCACGATCTTTTTTTGTTTCTTGTCCATGGTTACTCCTTTTAGCTAAACGAAAGCACCGCCAGAAGCTTGTTAAGCCACCCCAGCGCCATCATCACACCAACAATGATGAGAAAAGAACCGCTCACGATCTCGATGACGCGGTAATGCTTCTTGATAAACGTAAACGCCGAAGCCAGATAGCCGATCAAAACGGCCGAGAGGATAAACGGAATTCCAAGGCCCATCGAATAGACAAACAGCAGCACGGCTCCTTTGGCCGCGCCTCCCGTTGTCGAGGCAAGCATCAGCGCTGATCCCAGAAACGCTCCTACACACGGCGTCAGGCTGATTGAGAAGATCATTCCGAAAACAAACGCGGAAAACGGTCCGGTGATCTTCCACTGCTTGCGGATTCCGCTCAGCATCGGCAGCGGGATCACGTTCATAAACACCAGTCCGAGGAAAATGACGATCACGCCGCACACGATGTTGAGTTCGGTCTGGTACCGGGCAAGGAACCGGCCGATCGTGCCCGCCAAAAGCCCCATCAGCATAAAGATCACGGTGAATCCGGCAACGAAACAGACCGCTCCGAGAAGCGTTCCGGCCTTCTTCTTTTCCTCCCCGCTCTCACCGGCGGCTCCGGCAAAATATCCGAGATAGATCGGGAGCATCGGCAGCATGCAGGGCGAGATAAAGGAAATCAGCCCTTCCAAAAACGTAATGAAATATTCCAAGCGCTGCCTCCTTTCACGAGATTTTTTCTCATTCATTCAAAGCCACCATTAATCATAACACAAAGCACCGCTTTTTCAATGTTCTCCTTGTCACCTGTCAGTAAAAGTGATAATATAAATGTATATTTTTCCGTTGTGGAAACATCGGATTTATCATCTATCTTCAAGAGGAGGATCTTGAAAATGGCTCAGAAAACGCTTGGTCAAAAGCTTCTCGGTGTATGGAACACCAAAACGATCGTAGCTGTTGCTATCGGTGCCGCTCTGTTCGGCGTTCTGATGGTTTACGGCGGAATTCCCGTTACTACCAACACTAACCTTACCACCGCAATGATCGTTCCGGTCGTTGTCGGCGCGCTCTTCGGACCTCTCCCTGCCTTTGTTGCAGCCGGTGTCGGCAATGTTATCGCTGACCTCATCGGCGGCTGGGGCATGTGGTTTGACTGGTCCATCGGAAACGCGATCGCCGCTTTCTTTGTCGGTCTGCTTCCGGTCTACGGCGCATACGTTATGGACGGTGTCTTCAACTGGAAGCACGCGATCATCTACGTCCTTTGTGTTGTTGTAGGCAACGGCCTTGCCTTCGGCGTCTGCACGCCTATCTTCACCACGCTCTTCTACGGCGGTGACCTCAACGTTACCTTCATTCAGGCAATTGCCGGCTCCCTCTCCAACATTGCGGTGGAAGTCATTGTCGGTATCCCGCTGATGTTCATCCTTGCCAACCGTTCCAAGAAGCGTTCCAACCTCGAGGAAGAAGAATAATATAGTCTTGTCAAAGCCGTGCCCCCCCTAAGGGCGCACGGCTTTTATTTTTTCGCGCGGTTTCGAGCGCGATTTCGCCCGCGAATCAAACTCTAACCATTCCAAGAGGTCTTTCATGGAACCGATTATCCGTTTCAAAGATTTCGGCTTTAAGTACAAAGCCCAATCCTCTCCCACCCTGTACGACATCAACCTGGAGATCTATCCCGGCGAGAAGGTGCTGATCCTCGGCGCTTCCGGCAGCGGGAAGTCGACACTGTGCAACTGCATCAACGGTCTGATCCCCTTCTCCTACGAAGGCGAGATCACCGGCAGTCTCACGGTCAATGGTCAGGAGACTAAGAAGGCGTCGATCTTCAAGCTGTCCAAGACCGTAGGCACGGTCCTTCAGGATTCGGACGCGCAGTTCGTCGGACTGTCGGTCGGCGAGGACATCGCGTTCGCGATGGAAAACGAGTGCATGCCCTATGCGGAAATGATCCCGAACGTGGAGAAAAACGCCTCCATCGTCGGCATGCAGCATTTTATCGATCATGTTCCGTTCCAGCTCTCCGGCGGCCAGAAGCAGAAGGTTGCGATCGCCGGCGTATTTGGCAACGATGTCAACATTCTGATTTTCGATGAACCTCTGGCCGCGCTTGACCCGCAGATGGGTATGACTGCGGTCGATCTTATCGATCAGCTCTCCAAGGACAAGGACCGTGCGATCCTCATTATCGAACATCGTCTTGAGGACGTGCTCTATCGCCCGGTCGACCGCATCATCCTCATGGACAAGGGCCGGATCGCCGCGGATACGACGCCCGATGAGCTGCTTCGCTCCCCGCTTCTGAAGGAATGCGGGATCCGCGAACCACTCTACCTGACCGCGATGAAATATGCGGGATGCTCCCTTGATGAAAACGAAAATCTCTGCAGCCTTGATGACCTTAAGCTCAGCGAGGACTCGCAGCAAAAGCTGAAAGCTTTCTTTACGCACGAATACAGTGAGCCGCCGAAGGCCTCTGCGGAAAAGGTCATCGTCTTTGAAGACGTTGCCTTCTCCTACGACGGAAAGGAAAACGTCCTTGAGGACATCAACTTCTCCGTTGCCAAGGGCGAGCGGATCGCGATCATCGGCAAGAACGGTGCCGGCAAGTCCACCGCGGCGAAGCTTCTCTGCGGCCTTGTCCGTCCGACAAAGGGCCGTGTTCTTCTTAACGGCAAGGACATTAAAGACATGTCCATCAAGGAGATCGGCGAAAAGGTCAGCTACGTGATGCAGAATCCGAACCAGATGCTGGTGAAGGATATCATCAAGGAGGAAGTCGGCCTCGCGCTTCAGATCCGCGGCCGCTCCGCAAGCGACATAAAGGAGATCTCCGAAAAGGTGCTGAAAGCCTGCAACCTGTACAAGATGCGCAACTGGCCGATCGATTCGATCAGCTACGGACAGAAAAAGCGCGTGACCGTCGCCTCGATGATCGCACTTTCCCCGGACGTTTTGGTGCTTGATGAGCCGACGGCCGGACAGGACTTCCGCTCCTACACCGATATCATGAACTTTGTCAACGGGCTGAACCGGGATCTTGGCATCACGATCCTCTTTATCACCCACGACATGCACCTCGCAATCGAAAATACCGAGCGCGCGATCGTCTTTTCCGACGGTCACCTTGTCGCGGCGGATCGGGTCTGCTCGGTGCTGGCCAACGATGAGGTCATTCAGAAAGCCAACCTGAAGCAGACGTCCCTCTACCGTCTGGCGGTCAAGCTCGGGCTTGATCCTGAGATGGCGATCGATCATTTTATCGGATACGAAACCATGCAGGAGGAGGCCGCTGATGAATAACCGTTTTGTTATCAACTATGTTCCCGGCCCGACCTTCTTCCATAAGCTCTCCGGCTTTACCAAGGTCTTTTTCTTCATCGTCATGACTGTTGCGATCATCGCTACCTATGACGTGAGGATCCTCTGGCCTTTGTTCTTTATCAACCTCGGCATCATGATTTCAATGAAGCCGAATTACAAGCCGATCGTGTTTATGTTCCTGTTCTCGTTTGTGACGGTCACCCTGATCGGCAACGTGATGCTTTTTGTTGTGAGTCCGGACGCCGGATTAAACAACATCGGCGCGGAACATATTCTCTGGTCCTCCGCCACCGGGCGCTTCTACCTCTCTAAAGAATGGATCTGGTACACGTTTGTCGTCTTTACCAAGCGTACCGCTTCCTTTGCGTCCGTCATCGCCTTTGCACTGATGACAACGCCTTCGGAGTTCGCCTCAGGTCTTAACAAGTGCGGTCTGAGCTACAAGGTCTGCACGATCATCTCGCTTGCCTACCGCACGATCCCGGACATCGCCAATGACTTTGTCAACATCCGCAACAGCATGATGATGCGCGGCGTTGAACTTGGCAAGAAAGCGCCGCTCTGGACAAGGCTTAAGAACAACGTGACCCTTCTCGTCCCGCTCATCATGACGTCCTTCGGCAAGGTCACCAACATTGCCAACGCAATGGATCTGCGCGGCTATGGCAAGATGAAAAAGCGCACCTGGTACGTGGAGCACGATCCGACGAAGGCGGACAAGCTCATCCGCGCGCTGACCTGGACGCTGCTTGCGCTGACGGTGTTCTACATCGCGTACGCCCGGATCATCAATCCGTGGCCTGCGAAAATGTGGTGCCCGTGGCTTCTGAGAGAAGAGATCCAGCAGGTGTCTCTCGAGGAATCCTTCTTCCTCTTCCGCTGGCTCAAAGGTTTGTTCGAAAAATAATACTCATTTCGAGGTATTTCAAATGTCTTTTCCCTTTGTTATTTTCACTGACTGCGGTCCTGCCGGACTGGAATGGGCTAAAATGGCCGGCTTGACCGAAAAAACCGTTCCCGAGAAGGAAGTTACCTACGGATCGCTGACAATGCCGGATCCGCTGACGACCTCCTCCTTCCTTTACACCACCGTTCCGTTCTGGCCGGAAGGCACCGTCTTCCTCTCCGCGCCAACCGCTTACCTGACGAAACCCGCAGCTGATTCCCACGCTGTCTGTGTCAAGCTTCAAAACGGGAGCTACATTCTTTCCCCGAACGATGGGACCGCGACGATCTGTGCCCGCCTCATCGGCGTTTCCGAGGTTCGCTCGGTCGATGTCACGCTGCCCTGGAACAACGGGCTGGAAGACGGCTTTGCGCTGGTTCGCCTCGGAGCGCTCCTTTCAGAGACGCTTACGTTCGAGTCGATCGGGCCGGTACTTCCGGCGGATGAGCTTTTCCTTTTCAACATCGCTCCTGCGAAGATCGCGGAGGGCGTTGCGGAAGGCCAGGTCTTCATGCTGCTGAAAACCTTCGGCAACCTCACCTTTACGATCGGCACGGATGAATTTGAAAACACCGGGATCCGTCACGGCGATCCGGTACATGTCACCTTCACCAAAGACGGCAAGACCGTGTGGGAGGCCGACACGACGTTCCAGCCCTCCTTCGGCTACGTGCCTGAGGGCGAGCCGGTGATCTTCAACGGCAGCTCCGGCTATCTCGACATCGGGCTGAACAAGCACAGCTTTATCGCCCGCTGCCTGCCGCAGATCGCAGAGGATGATCCGCTTGCCTATTACGTCCGCATCGAAAAGAAGGAGGCCAAATGATGAGCAAACCCTGTATTGTTTTTCAGTCGGATTTCGGTCTTTCGACCGGTCTGCCCGCTTCGATGACCGCCGTTGCGGTCAAGGTCGATCCGGAGCTGAGGCTCTACGATCTCTGCCACGAGGTGCGCGAATACGATATCAAGGCCGGCGGCTCCATTCTTGCCAATACGTTTCCCTACTGGCCGGACGGCACGGTGTTTGTCTCCGTCATCGACCCTGGTGTTGGTACGAGCCGCAAGAGCTGCGTCGCGAAGATGGATAACGGAAGCTACATCGTTACCCCGGACAACGGCACGCTCAGCGAGCTGATCGACCGTGTCGTTGAGGTGCGCGAGATCGATGAGACCGTTAACCGCCTCCCCGGCTCCGACAATCATCACACCTTCCACGGCCGCGATGTTTACGGCTACACGGCCGCTCGCCTCGCCAGCGGTCAGATCACCTACGAACAGGTCGGCCCGGCTTACGATGTCGCTTCGCTGATCGTCTTCCCGAAGCCAGAAGCTTACCTGAAGGACGGCGTTTGCTACGGCGAGGTCGTCGGTGCGCATGATCATTTCGGGAACGTCAGCATTTCGATCCCGAACGAGATGATCTGGTCGATCGGCATTCACGCGGGTGATCAGTGCCGCGTGACCATCACCAAAGACGGCAAGATCCTTTACTCCAACCAGATGATGTTCCACCACTCCTTCGGCTGGGTAGATCCGGGCGAGCCGATCCTCAATGAGTGCAGCAATGACTTTGTTGAGCTTTCCCTTAACAAGGCCAGCTTCATCGAGAAAGAACTGCCCGAGCTGCTGAGCGCCTATGACCTTTCTTCCTATAAGGTCAAAGTGGAAAAAGCATAAGGAAAGGCGGAATAATACAATGAAATCGCTCATGGTTTTACAGACAGACTTCGGATTCGGCGGCGGCTGCACGATGCGTGGCACCTGTCTCAAGGTCGATCCGGAGCTGGAGGTATTTGACGGGAATCATACGATTCCCAAGTTTAACGTAGCGTCCGCAGCCCGGAACCTCATTATGATGGTTCCCTACTGGCCGCAGGGTACGGTGTTTGTTTCGGTCGTTGATCCGGGCGTTGGGACGTCGCGCCGCGCGTCGGTTGCGAAGCTGAAGAACGGAAGCTACGTTGTCAGTCCCGACAACGGCTCGTTCTCCCGCCTGCTCGAGCTCCCCGGCATTGAGGAGATCCGCGTCATCGACGAGACCCGCAACCGCCTCAAGGGCACGGAAAAGGTCAGCATCTTCCACGGCCGCGACCTTTTCGCGTACTGCGGTGCGAAGCTCGCTTCGGGCATCATCACCTTCGAGGAAGTCGGCGAAGCCTACCCCATCGAGGAGATCGTCCGCCTGAATGATACGAACTACACCGTCGAGCCCGGCAAGGTGACCGGCTACTTCTTCGACTGGATGGAGACCTTCGGCAACATGGAGACCAACATTCCGATCGACTGCGATGAAAAGGCAGGCTTTGAGATCGGAGAAATGCTCCACGTTGTCGTGACGGACAGCTCGACCGGAAAGGTCCACTTTGACGGTC
The DNA here is from genome assembly GCA_900322165.1 of uncultured Eubacteriales bacterium. Taxonomy (GTDB): domain Bacteria; phylum Bacillota; class Clostridia; order Lachnospirales; family Bianqueaceae; genus RUG760. The sequence continues at coordinate 2,806 of ONYR01000379.1, read as the reverse complement.
CCGCGGCCTTCTACCCTTCCTTCGGCTGGGTCCCGGAGGGCGCGCCGGTCGTCTACAACTCCTCCGACGGCGTTCTCGGCGTTGGACTTAACCGCGCGGATTTCGCCCGCACGTACGATGTTCAGGTCGGTGAGAACTGGCTTGTCACGATCGAAAAGCAAGGAAAGGAGGCCTGAAGATGGGATATGTAGTCATTCAGACCGATTTCGGCGGAGGCCCCTGCGCTCCGATGACCGGCATGTGCAAGCTGGTGGATCCGTCGCTGAAGGTGTTCGATCTCACGCATGACGTTCCGAAGTTCAATGTTCGGGCAGCCGGGGCGAACCTCGTGGAGGTCATGCCCTTCTGGCCGGAAGGCACGGTCTTTGTTTCGGTATGTGATCCGGGTGTCGGTACGCCGCGTAAAGCCGCGGTTGCCAAGACCGGCAACGGCTATTACATTGTCACCCCGGACAACGGCACGCTCACGGACGTTGTCAACACGTTCGGTGTTATGGCGATCCGCGAGATCGACGAAAGTGTGAACCGCTTCAAAGGCAACGAATGGTCCGCCCATTCCGATATTTTCCATGGCCGTGACATTTTCGCCTACTGCGGCGCAAGGCTTGCCGCTGGCATCATCGACTTTGAAGGCGTCGGGCCGGAATATCCGACAAAGGACATCATTGTCTTGTAAAAGCGCAAGCCCTAAAACCGCTGATTTGCAAGTTTCATCTTGCCTAAACCGGCAAAAAAGCATACAATACACTAAATGATTATCAATCTGTGCTTGGGTACAGAGAGTGCAAAGGAGTTTTCACATGTATCAACAGGAATACGAGCGCTGGGTCAATGCCAACCTTGAAGATCCCGATCTGAAACCGGAATTGCTTCGCATCGCCGGTGATGATGAGGCCATCGCCGATCGTTTTGCCGTTTCGCTTCAGTTCGGAACCGCCGGTCTTCGCGGAACCCTCGGCGCCGGCACCAACCGTATGAATATCTTTGTTGTCCGTCAGGCAACGCAGGGCCTTGCCAACTGGGTTAAGACTCAGGGCGGAAACCAGACCGTGGCTATCTCCTACGACAGCCGTCTGAAATCCGATATTTTTGCTAAGGAAGCAGCCGGCGTGCTCGCCGCAAACGGAATCAACGTCCGCATCTATGATGCGCTGATGCCGGTTCCCGCGCTGAGCTTCGCGACCCGCTACTATCACTGCAACGCCGGTATCATGGTTACCGCGTCCCACAACCCGTCCAAGTACAACGGCTACAAGGCCTATGGTCCGGACGGCTGCCAGATGACTGACGAAGCCGCTGCCATCGTTTACGCTGAGATCCAGAAGACCGACATTCTCACCGGTGCCAAGCACATCTCCTTTGCAGAAGGTGTTGAAAAGGGTCTGATCCGCTTTGTCAGCGACGAATGCAAGGCTGATTTCTACGCTGCCATCGAAGCCAGACAGGTTCGTCCGGGTCTGTGCAAGACGGCCGGCCTGAAGCTTGTCTACTCTCCGCTGAACGGTACCGGTCTGGTTCCGGTTACCCACGTTCTCAACGACATGGGCATCACCGACATCACGATCGTTCCCGAGCAGGAATATCCGAGCGGTTACTTTACCACCTGCCCGTATCCGAACCCTGAGATCTTTGAGGCGCTGAAGTACGGTCTGGAGCTTGCCAAGAAGGAAGGCGCCGACCTCATGCTCGCGACTGATCCCGACGCGGACCGTGTCGGTATCGCCATGAAGTGTCCGGACGGCTCCTACGAGCTGGTCAGCGGCAACGAGATGGGCGTGCTGCTCCTTGACTATATCTGCGCCGGCCGCATCGAAAAAGGCACGATGCCGAAGAATCCGGTCGCGGTCATGTCCATCGTTTCCACGCCTCTTGCCGATGCCGTCGCTGAGCATTACGGCGTTGAACTCCGCCACGTACTGACCGGTTTCAAGTGGATCGGCGACCAGATCGCTCAGCTTGAGGCTGCCGGCGAAGTCGACCGCTTCATCTTCGGTTTCGAAGAGAGCTACGGTTACCTTGCAGGCCCGTACGTCCGCGACAAGGATGCCGTTATCGGTGCCATGCTCATCTGTGAGATGGCTGCGTACTACCGCTCCATCGGCTCCTCCATCAAGCAACGCCTGGAAGAGATCTACGCTCAGTACGGCCGTTACCTCAACAAGGTCGACAGCTTTGAGTTCCCCGGCCTTTCCGGTATGGACAAGATGAAGGGTATCATGGAAAGCCTCCGCGCGAACCCGCCGAAGGATTTCGCAGGCATCGCTGTTACCAAGGTCACCGACTACAGCAAGCCGGAAGAAACCGGACTCCCGAAGGCCAACGTCCTGATCTATCAGCTCGAAGACGGTTCGACCGTCGTTGTCCGTCCGTCCGGAACCGAGCCCAAGATCAAGACCTACTTCACCACCAAGGGCAAGGACCTTGCCGAAGCTCAGGCTAAGAAGGACCTCCTCGCCGAGGCCTGCAAGCCGATCCTCGCATAAGGAACTGCCAGCTTAAACAGCTAACAAACGTCAAAAAGCCAGTGAGAAGATTGAACGCTTCTCACTGGCTTTCTTTTTGTTTTCAGATGATGGCCGGATCTCTCTCAAGCAACCGCTTACCGCTCGTGCACGCGCTTGGCGGATAGATGTTCGATCTCGATCACAAATACGTGAACGGCGCGAAATCCCATCTGCATCTCCTCGGAGATCTCCTCTTCCGTGGGATAATACTTCCGCGCGAACTTCACGATCTTCTCCCGTGCGACCTCGCGGTCCTCGACGATGCTCGCCTTTCCAAAGGCGACACAGCTCGAGACATGGTA
>ONYR01000380.1 GCA_900322165.1 uncultured Eubacteriales bacterium | reverse complement strand
GGCAACGAGATGTCCCATGCCTATGGCTGGCTGCCATAAACCAAGGGGCAAATATATAGTAACAGGGTGTGTAGGGGTTATGTCTCTTGACGCAGCATGTGAGCAAGGAAAGAGAGGTGGTTGTTTTTGTGCGGTTTGGCCCAGCCTTAAAACACGATCTTCACGATCACCATCTTTACCAAGCTGTCGCAGAAGCGGATCATGAGTTTGTGGCAGGCGTTGACGTCTTTGTAAATGTCGCAGTAGCCGCGCATGTAGCTTTTGGATGTGACGGATTTGAAGTCGGGGCTCCAGCTTTTCAGCTCGGATGCGTCTTCGAGGGAGAAATAGGCGTCGACCTGACTGATGCCGGCTTCTTTGAGCCAGGTTTTGGTCATGAGCTTGGCGCCGCGTTTGTTGCAGGTGTCGAAAGCCAGGACGGCTCCCGGGAAGCGCTTTGACATTTTGCAAAACAGTGTTTTGACATCTTCCGTTTTGAAATAGTAGAACACGCCGGTTGCGAAGAACATCACGCCGTCCGATGCATCGATCTCGTCCATCCAGTTGTCGTTATTCAAGTCGCAGCCGATGCTGACTTCCCTTTCGCCTGCCGGCAAGAGTTCATTGCGCACTTTGATGACATCCGGCATGTCGATGTTGTAGCCTTTGCACAGGCCGTTGTCGCACTTGGTGAAGGTGTCGTCCAGGCCGCATCCGAGGTTCACCACCGCCGCTTTGGGGTGTGATTGCAGGTAATCCTTCACCTCGCACTGGATATCGTACTGGCGCTGCGCGACCTCAAGCGCGCCGAACAGCCCGGCCATGCTCTCCATCTTTTTGCCTTTTTCTTCGAAATCATAGTCCAGCATCGAGCAGATGCGCTCCGCCTCCGGATCGTTGAACAGATGCGGGAAATGATCGGAACAAACCTTCCGTCCGTAAAGCGGGATGATCAGCGTTTCCTGGACACTGTTCTTTTCGATATGGTATTTTACCATGATAGTACTCCTTCATTCTTCTCACTGCTTTCATCATTTCCTTCACGCGAGGCAGCAGGGTTAGCTATAACTAACCATCACGTATTATATCTCATTTCTCAGCAGAATCAAGTTAGTATTCGTATGTTTCCGTTACACCAGCACCATCGTCCACACAAACAATGTCGGCAAGCTCAGGACGGTCGAGATGATAACAAGTTTGGTCGCGAATTCAGGCTCCATCTGGTATTTTTCGGCGAGAATGCTTGTCGTGGCGCCTGCGGGCATGGCCGCAAGAAGGACGCATAAGCTTCGAATCATCGGTGGAATGTGAAGCAGCAAACAGGCTAAGAAAATGAGTCCCGGAATGATAATGAGACGGTGCAACGAGTAGATCAGCACGGTTTTATCCCACATTTCTTTCAACTCGAGCCGCTCGAGGATCATTCCGATCACGAGCATGGACATCGCCGTGTTGCAGTTGCCAAGCGCGTTGATGATCCCATTTACGCCCGACGGCAGCTTCAAGCCGGTCAGCATGAACACGATTCCCAGGACGCAGGCGAGAATGCACGGATGGGTCACGACTTTTTTGACGGTTTTCTTCCAATCATGGCTCCCGGAGAAGACCGGCAGGCCCGTAGACCACATCATGATGCGCTGCGGAATCAGGTAGATACTCGCGATCACCAGTCCCTCCGCTCCGTACAGTCCTTCCGCGATAGGATTTCCCAAAAAGCCCGCATTCGAACAGATCGTCGCGTATTCCAGACATTTGCGGCGCCCTTCGGTTTCTTTTCGGTACATCAGCTTTCCGTACAGCACACAGAAAACCTGTATCCCAAGCGAAATCAAGAGCACAGTGAAATATGCATTCAGTTTTCCTTCAGTATTACCGTTCAGAAACGCTTTTAAAATATTACAAGGTAAAATGACATAGATGACAAGGTCGTTGATGTTTTTCTGACCCGCATCGCTGATGATTCCGATCCGTTTAACAAGAAATCCCACCGCAATCAGGCCAAAGATCACGACCTGCAGGGAAAGTACCTCTTTCATGCCTTCGCAGCCTCTCCCTTCGGAACATCGGGCGTCTCTATTGCTTCTCCCTTCGGGATACCGAGTGCCTCCAAGGCCTCTTTCATCAAACCGGTCCAGACATCATGGCCCTTTTTGTTCAGGTGGATCTTATCCATGCGGTAGTAGTCCGGATTGAAATACCGTCCGTTATCACTGCGGTAACGCTTTTTGCCTTTGTCCGTCATCATGGCCGCGGTGGTGCCAAGGAGCTTGCGGATGATCGTCTGACTCTTTGCCATAGCTGAAACCCTTTCTGATTCACGCGATTTTTATTTCACCAGCTTCTTCGCTTCCTCAAGGTCTCCCATGCAGGCTTCGAAGAACATCTTGTAGCTTTCGCAGAAGTAGTTGAGGCCTTCTTCATCTTTGGGCACGCCTTCGTCGAAGACGCGGCTGCGGTAGCAGCCGTTGCGGCACAGGTCGTAGTACGGGCACCGTTTGCACTTATCGGGGATCGGGAGAGAACGCTCAACATGGCCGAGGGCCGCGCCTTTTTCGTCGATCGCCGGCAGGCGGTCGGTATTGAGATTGCCCATACGGTGCTCATCCAGGACGTAGAAGTCGCACGGATAGACACTTCCGTCCGCTTCAACAACGTACTGCACGCTGCAGGCGCCGCACTGCTCACAGGATTCCGGCCGGTAGCCGAGCATGATCCCGACATAGTTTTCAAACGTGCGGATCCACGGCAGATAGGCATCGGTCTGCCCTGCGTCCTTCTTT
>ONYR01000381.1 GCA_900322165.1 uncultured Eubacteriales bacterium | reverse complement strand
TGCCTTTTCTTCGCACACTTTGCGGGCTTCAGCCAGTTCTTCGTGAGCGGCAAGAACGGTCTCCAGTTCTTGCTTAGCTGTATCCAGCTCCTCTTCCGCCTTTGTCAATGCTGCCTTCTTTTCTTCCGCATTATCATTGGCTTCTTCTAAAGCCTTCTCGCTAGCCTTTACCGCCTCTTCCAGAGCTGTTGCCTTTTCCTGCAAAAGACCTTTTTCATCTTCCTTTTCTCGCACCGCAGCCTCTGCTTGCTCCAAAGCTGCTTTGCTCTCGGCAACCTTTTCCTTAAGCTTCGCTTCCTCCGCCTCAATAGCTTCAAGCGCTGCTTTAGCTTCGTTAGTTGCTTCCTCTGCGTCTTGAAGTGCGGCATCCGCCTCTTGAGCCTTCTCCTCCGCAGAAGAAAATGCATCTTGGGCCTCTTCAGTCACACCCTTTGCCTCTGAAAGTTGCTCTTGGGCACCTTCGAGCTCTTCTTCTGCCTGTGCCAAGGTTGCCTTTGCCTCAGTAAGAAATTCCTCCGCTGCCTTAAGCTTTTCTTCTGCCCGTGCCAGTTCCGCAGCGTCAGCGTCATGCTTCTCAGCTGCCTCCTCTTTGGCCGCTTTCGCATCAGCAATTGCCTGTTCTGCAGCAACTAACGCGTCCTTCGCTGTCTGAAGTGCAGATTCCTTCTCTGCCCGAGTTGCCTCGTTGCTGGCTAAGACTGCCTTCGCTTCATTCAAAGCTGCTTCCAGATTATCTTTACTGATGGCTTCAAGATACTCATTCAACAGAGCTCGGAATTCATCAATCGTGTAGGTCCCATATTCTCTTAAGTAGTTCGTGTAATAATAGGTATTATAGCACCATGTAACCCTATATAAGCTGTAATCGTTACGTCCAACACCCATAACCTGATTTGTGCCGTTAAACAGATTGGTGTAGTGTCCGACCTGTTTTCCCTGGTTATACGCTTCCATACTAATGGCATTGACGTCTTTCATACTGGTAATGGTTTCGATACCAAGTTCTGCTTTTATTTCGTCGAAATATCCCTTTTCTTTGACATACCATCCATCCGTAGGATCTGCGTATCCCCACCCAAGATTCTCGGAGTTTCCAGGAGAGCCAGAGTGCCCCATTAAGCCGGATCCGCGGTTTGCACCGACTTCCGAAATCGCCATAATGTAAAAACCTGTTGTTCCATCTTGACAATCCCGGAAGGAATTAAAGTTTTCATCGGTTTTTCGAAGCTCATTGATTTTGTCCAAGACATCCAGCGACAGTAACAGATTCTTTATGGAGATTGCGTCTTTTTCATCGCCTTCGACCACGATCTTATCTTCACGCCAGTCCGGCAACGTATTCTTGTCGCCATTGTTGTAATTTAGGAAGCTATCTGCTTCGGCACTTCGGATATAGTCCAGCGCTGCATTCAGATCGTTACGCTGAAGCTCGGTCAGATCGTCCTTTTCCAGCATCCAGAGAATAAATCCAACGGTTCCCTGCTGGTAGATTTCATCGACCTCTGCCAATCTTTCCTGTGCAGCTTTCACATCTTCTTCAGCGGCAGCTGTAGCTGCGGCTGCATCCGCAGCCTCTTGTTCTGCCGTTTCTACCGCTTGTTCAGCGCCTGTCTTTGCTGCTTCTGCATTTTCAACTTCTTGCGTCGCCGCCTGATATGCAGACTCGCTTTCAGTCAGCTCCGCCTTGGCTTCCTCAACCTCTTGACGTGCTATTTCAGCGTTGTTTTCAGCTTCTTGGACCGCCTCTTGTGCTGCTGTCGCAGCTTCCTCTTTTTCAGCGACAGCTGTTTTAGCCGCTTCCTCCGCTTGTTGAGCTTCCGTCAGAGCTTCCTGTGCTTGGTTGACAGCTTGCTCGGCTTCCTGTGCCTTTTCCTTTGCCTCCGACTCATTTTGTTCCGCTTCAGCTACTGCCTGTTCCGCTTCTTCCGTCAATGTCTCCTTTTCGTTTTCAAAACTAACAAGCGCATTTTCCGCCTCAGTGGCAGCATCCTTTGCTTCAGCCAATGACGCTTCCGCCTCCGAAAGTGCTTGCTCTGCATTTGCCACCGCCTCTGTAGCCTCTGCAAGTTCCTGAGTCTTATGGTTCAGCTCTTCTTCTGCCTGCTGAACCGCTTCCTGTGCAGTAGCAACAGCCTCTTCCGCTGCAATTTTCGCTTCTTCCAGCGCCTTGACTTTAGCTTCTGCAGCCTCAATCTCTTCTGCAGAGGCTGAGTCCGACGCTTCCAACGCAGCCAGTGCCGCATAGGCTTCTTCTGCTTCTTTTTCTGCCTGCTTTTCGGCTTCCACGGCCTCGCTTAACTTAGCTTCTGCTGCCTCTTTAGCTGACTTTGCCTCTGTCAGCGCTGTTTCTGCATTCTCAAGCTCCGCTTCTGCCTCTGCTTTGACGGTTTCGTAGGCTTCTTCTACGATCTTCTGTGCTGCTAAGAGCGCCTCTTCCTTTTTCTTAGCTTCTTCTGCTGCCTGATCCGCTGCTTCCGTTTTCGAGGTAAGATCCTCTTTGGCTTCTTCGAGTTCTTCAGCCGCTGCATCCGCTGCCTCCGCTGCGGATGCAAGTGCCTCTGCTGCCTCTTCTTTTGTTTCCGGAGCCTGTTCTTCAGCGGCCGACTTTTGCTCTTCTGTGTCCGGAGTTGCCGGTTCCGGCTCATCAGCCATAACCGGCTGTAAAGTTCCTAGCGCTGTCGCTGCACTCATCAGTGTTGCTATCATAACAACGCGGTTCGCTTTTCTTCTTTTTTTCATAGCTGGTCTCCTTTTATGTTTTTATAAGTCAGATCCTACTTGGATCAACCTTTTCCCCTCAGGTTCATTCTTACTTTCTTTCTCCACACTTTGTGCACTCGTAGTAAAGCACACTTTCTTCCGTCCAAGCTTCTCTAACGAGAACCTCTTCATCCCAGGCTTCTTCGTCTATGACCGTGACAGTTTCATAGGAAACATCTGCTGTTAATATATAATCATACTCCTTTCCGTCCGGGTGACAATTGCTCGCAATAAGATAACCGTCTTCATTGAACGGGCTTCGACCAATTTCATTGTATTCAACGTCTTCCGTGCGTCCACCTTCATCAAGATATGTTGTATGTCTGATATAATGATAGTCTGCACCGACACTCCACGAGCATCCAGACCACGAAGCATAATACTCCATCGCCTCTTCACCCGATATCGCGATGTCTCCTTCGCGAGGATATTCTGAAACGGAACAGGTTCCGAACATTACCCAGTTATCTGTGTTTTCAGGCTTAGGCGGCTGTTCGGTTTGATCATAGTATGTGACGGATGTACAAACACTTGAACCCTCTCCACATATTCCGACCCACCAACGATCATATTTGTTAGGATTAACATAATAAGTCCAATCAACGTGGATCTGTTTTCCATCGCTAAACAAATACCATACGTCTCTTTCCAACACCTCATCCCAAAAGACAACGCTCGGTCTATCTTCCCCTTCGACTTTTTGCGTTTCCAGATGACTTTTCGCGTCATGATGAATTGTTTCATATTCCGCGGGGTGGGAAATCGTCTCTGTCACAGCAAGCCACTCGTGGTCGCAGGTATCCGTCTGTTCAGAACTTGACTCTTCGGCTGATGCTTCGGAAGCCTCTTCGTTCGCCTGCGCAGATGTTACAGCCGATTCCTCTTGGCTTTTCACAACACTCTCTGCGTTATCTTCCGTTGTTTCCGCGTCGACGCTGCTCTCGCTTTGTTCTTCTGCCAAGGCTGTCGCCACCTCAGCACGAAGAGGGTCTCTTCCAACCACTGTTAACGCGATATTTTCAGCAGTCTGTGATGCCTTCATGTAGTTACTGCGTCCTGCTTCCGTATCAGCTACTTTACTACTGCATCCCGCAGTGCCCACCATGACAGCAACTGCCAGAATGTGAACCATAATAATCTTTGCAGCTTTACGAATCATTTCTGTTTTCCTTTGCCTTAATTATGCAGAATCTTTCTCGGGCTATTAAGGAGTTCCGTATGTAGCTACAGCCTCATCATAAGCGGCCTGAGCGGCTTTCAGCTTCTCTCTAGCCGCGATACGGGCCCATGACGTTTCATATAATTTGTACTCCTCTGTTAATTCATTGACAACCGCCTCCGCTTCTTTAAATTTGGCGGTTGCCTCGTCCCAAGCTTGCTTATAGATAGCTTTTTCTTCCTCCGTGGCATCCTCAGGAAGACTGACATATTTTTCCCAAGCCTCTTCTGAAACAGCATACGCTGCATCCGTAGCCTTCATATATGGGTCTAGCAAAGCGTAGATCCGCCACAACTCAGCATCTAAAGCATCAAATTCAGCTTGTGCCGCTTCGAGATTCGCTCTCGCCTGGGTGATTTCAGGAGCTTCTGTCGTACCGGATGATTCTTCTGAGCTCTCCGCTGTTTCGCTCACTTCGCTGGATTCACTTTGCTCGGTTGGCACTGATGTCGAGCTTTCTTCTTTGGGCTCTTCAGTGGCACTGGATTCCTGCGATGTGGTTGTTGTGGATTTGTGTGTTTCCGATTCCTGCGTTTCGTTTTTCGAAGATTCTTGTGTTTCTTTTCTCGACGATTCTTCCGTTCGGCTTGTTTCTTCCTTGCCGGAAGTCGTGTTCTCGGTCGTTGAACTCACCGCCGTTTCAGATTGCTCCGAAGTCTCTGCCTTAGCAGAGGACTCTTCGCGCGGGCTCGATGATTCCTCAGCGGGAACGGAGGACTCGCTATTAGAATCGTCCTTGGTTTCCGCAGAGCTTTCGCTCTTTTCCTCTGCGGCGACGGTTTCCTTGTTATGAATGGAAGAGTCGCTTTCCTCTTTTACCGCGGTATCTGTGCCGGCCGGAGCGCTTTCTTCGACGCTGCTGTTTGTCGTTTCTGTCTTGGCTGCTTTGTTGCTGCAGCCTACACAACCAAGCACGATCGCTGCAAGAGTGATCGCCATGCACGTTCTTACAAGTTTTCTAACCATTTTTCTTCCCC
>ONYR01000386.1 GCA_900322165.1 uncultured Eubacteriales bacterium | reverse complement strand
TCCTATTTGGGACTTGACTTTTTATTTGCAGGCTCTCTCCTTGCTCCTCATGCTTCGTCGAGAGGGTGTGTAGGGGTTTATTGTCTTTCTGGGACGGTGGCTGTGCGCAAGATATTTGGTGTGGGTTGGGGTTGTATGGACTAAGGCTTTGGTGTTTAGGCGGCTTAGGCTATACGTTTTTTGCTTGCCGATTGCTCTTAATGCATGTGTCTGAGGACATGTGGACTTTTTCTGGGTTTTTTCGCAGTTTAGTCATGGAACACTCTCATATGAGAAAACGAGGGAGAAATTATCTTACGGTAAAACACATGGGGCATGGACTAAGAGGCGCCGGTTTTCGTTGTGAGTCTATTCTCATCAGATCCACTGAATAAGTTTCTCGTGAATTCCGAGGTCGCATGGATTAAAACACCCAAAAGAAAGAATCACAGTCCACACGACACCAGAGAGATCAAAACCCACACGCCCTACACACCTGATTCTTGCAGCCCAGTTTGAAATCAGCATAATAAAACACCCGATACCGCTCTCGACGAAGCATGAGGAGCGAGGAGGGAGCGGTATCGGGTGTTTTGATTATCGTGCAGATTTCTCTCGACGAAGCATTTTGAGCGAGGAGAGAGGGTCTGTGGGGTTTCATATCTTCTCGACGAAGTATGAGGGGCGAGGAGAGAGTATGTTAGGCTCTTACCCCTCGCGCTTATGCAGGAGCTTGATGAGTCGTTTTGCGGCTTCTATCGTGTCTTCCGGGCTTCCGAACGTGGAGAAGCGGAAATACCCTTCCCCACAGGCGCCAAAGCCTTCGCCCGGAGTTCCGACGACCTGGATCTCGTTTAAGAGGTAGTCAAAAAACTCCCAGCTTCCCATGCCCATCGGGCAGCGAAGCCAGATGTAGGGTGAATTCTTGCCTCCGCAGTACCAGATTCCAGCGGTATCGAGGGCCCGCATCAGCGTTTTGGCGTTCTGCTTGTAAACCTGAATGTTTTCGCGGATCTGTCGCTGACCTTCGTCGGTGAAAACAGCCGCGCCGCCTTTTTGGAGGATGTACGAGACTCCGTTCGTTTTGGTGGTTCGGTTGCGCAGCCACATTTCGTTAAAACTCACGCCGTCTCGGACAAGTGCTTTGGGAATCAGCGTGTACCCAAGCCTCGTGCCGGTGAACCCGGCTGACTTCGACAGCGAGCAGATTTCGATCGCACAGGTCTTTGCCCCTTCGATTTCGAAGATGCTGCGCGGGAGCGTCTCATCCTCGATAAAGCTCTCGTAAGCTGCGTCAAAGAGGATGATCGAGCCGTTTTGGTTCGCAAAATCCACCCATCGTTTCAGTTGTTCCTTTGAAAAAACCGCGCCGGTCGGGTTGTTCGGCGAGCAGATATAGATCAGATCCGCACAAACCTCTTCCCGCGGCTCCGGCAAAAAGCCATTCTCAGCATTCGATGGAAGGTGGATGATCTTTCTCCCTGCCATCACGTTCGCGTCCACGTAAGCCGGGTAGGCCGGTTCCATGATCAGGCTGCTGCCGGAACGTTCGAAAAGGTCCAGAATATCGCCCAATTCATCGCTCGCGCCGCTCGAGACAAACACCTCGTAAGGGGCGATTTCGATCCCACGCTTTTGGTAGTGCGCTGCGATCGCTTCCCGAAGAAACGGCGCGCCGGCCTCCGGCATGTAACCATGAAAACGTGCTTTGTCTGCCTGATCATCCACGGCCTCGTGAAGCGCACGGATCACCGCATCGCACAGCGGCAGCGAGACATCGCCGATGCCCATCCGCAGCAGCTTTGTACCGGGATGGGCGTCGACATACGCTTTCGTCTTTTGCGCAATGTGGTAAAACAGGTAGGAGTCTTTTAATTCTGCATAAAAAGGATTTGGTTTCATCATGAGTCTATCGAATCGCGTTTTTATGAATCGTGTTAATCAATTACGCTTACAAATCGTGCTTACGCCTCGCGCTGCTTGCTCCGCTTGATTGCTGCCGGGCAGCGATGCGGGCCTCCGGGGCCGTACTGGCAGCGCTTGCACTCAAAACAGTGAACATACGGGGTGCCGTTGAGCACGGCATTCGGGAAGGCCGGATCGGCCAACTCTGCGCGGGCGAGGTCGACAAAATCGACAAGATCATGATCGATCAGGTAATTCACTTTCTCCGGGTCGAGGATCCCGCCGACGCACGAAACCGGGACTCTGCCGTTAAAATGGTCATGGAAATGGACGCCCAGCGAGCAAAGGAAGCCGTACGAGTTCTCTTCTTTCATGATCGCCTCTTCCGGCAGCTCGATGCCCATCGATACCTGCAGGAAGTCGCAGCCGGCTTTTACGTATTCCTCCGCGACAAGGATCTCATCCGCGAGGGACGGGTCCGCGCCGACCGTGCGGATCGAGATGATAAAGTCATCCCCGCAAGCCTCGCGGATCTTGCGGATGATCTCCGAACCGAAACGAGCGCGGTTTTCGGCTGAGCCGCCGTACTCGTCGGTGCGCAGGTTGGTTTTGGGGCAGACAAATTGGTTGATAAGGTAGCTGTGGCAGCCGTGGAGCTGGATTCCATCGTAGCCCGCGGCCTTGGCTCTCACCGCAGCGGCCGTGAACGCGTCCTCCATCTCCCGGATCTCCTCGATGCTCATCGCATGAGCGATCGCGCCGGACCGGGTTTCAACGGCAGATGGGCCGATCGGCTCGCCGCAGATCGGATTGGCCCCGATCCCGACATGGTTCAGCTGGATGAGGCAGACGACATCGTTGTCATGG
>ONYR01000392.1 GCA_900322165.1 uncultured Eubacteriales bacterium | reverse complement strand
TCGCATTTTTCGGGAAATAAAGATTATATTACTCTGTCTGCCTCTCACTGAAGATCTGTTTCGCACGGAAGCAAAACTCGTCCAGGTAATCTTTTTTTATGATTTTTTGCGATTAAGATTACTTTTACTTTGCACGGGAACTGGCGGAATCGACCCGGTGTGCCAAGCATAATCCCAAAGTGCGGTTTTGTTGGTTTGAGATTAGTTTACAGCGATCACGAAGGGGTTGCTGTCGAAATTACCCCATGCTAACCGCAGCGCTCCGCTGCCTTTGTCAGCTCTCGCGCAAATCTACCTTTGAAAGCCTACGGATTGCTTCGTTCTCGCTTTGCTCGAACTCTCGCAATCCTACAAAAACTCGCAACTCGCCGCACTTTCTTCGCTCGTGCGGCTTTATTGCTCGTTTTTGTTGCCTCTGGTAAAAAAGAAGCCCGCGTCCGAGAGTGAACTCTCTGTGCGGGCTTCTTCTTTCCAGAGTAGGCTTTCAATTAAAAAAAATCCCACTGGTGGCAGTGGGATCAAGACCTCTGTGGTGAGTGAGGTTCCATATGTTAGGCGGGTTTTCTTAATAGAAAACGTTTCCGCCAATTATGGTGTAGGGGCAGTCGAGCGTGGCCGGGTCGAGCCAGTAGCGGCCGTTGAAGGATTTGTAGGTGCCGACGTTGTTGATGCCGGCGAGGGCATCGGCGGCGCCTTGTCTGGCGGCATCGCTCGTTCCGTTGGTCAGGTAGTAGTCCATATCGCCGGTGGCGAACTGGTACGGGGCGTAGATGACATCGTAGATCGTTGCGCCATAGCCTGTGTTCAGGCGGTTGATGATAACGTTGGCAACGGCGAGGGCACCTTCGTAGTAGCTGCCGGCTTCGATCTGGCAGATCGCGGCAAGGTAGTCAAGCGCGGTGTAGGTTCCGAAGCTGGTGTTCTCGGTTGCGCCGCGGGTCGTGGTGCCGGGGTTGTACTCATTGCTTGAGCTGCTCGAGGAGCTGCTTTCTTCGGAAGACCCGGAGGATTCTTCGGAGCTCTCTTCGTAAGAGCTTTCCTCGTAGGAGCTTTCCTCGTAGGAACTTTCTTCATAAGAAGATTCTTCTTCGTAGTAGCTTTCCTCATACGAAGACTCTTCTTCACTCTCTTCGTAGTAGGATTCCTCAGACTCTTCTTCGTAATACTCTTCCTCGTAAGATTCCTCTTCGTAGGATTCTTCTTCCGACTCTTCTTCCTCTGACTCCTCGGATTCCTCCGATTCTTCGGACTCCTCAGCCATGGCAAGCGCGAGGGCTTCAGCTTCCGCCTTTTCCTTGGCAGCCTTCGCCTCGTCCATCATTTTGACGCTGAACATGACCTGAACGGGCAGGAGTTTGTTGTCGGTCTCGGAGGCGGTGAATTCCGCTTCCGCCGCGGAGGTTTCTTCTTTCGCGTTAATGGAGGCCGCTAAAACGAGCGGCTCGATAATTTCCACTTCTTCCGCCTGAAATGAGATCAGCGGATCATCTTCTCTGAACTCTTCGAAAAGCTCAGTGCCGCGTTGGGACTCTTCCGACGCGGACGGTTCCAGTTCAAACAGGAACGAACTGGCTCCGACGATCAGGGCTAACACGATCGACAGCGCGATCAGGTGAAAGCGTTTCTTCTTCGTAATCATAATACCTCTCCGGTAGAAATTGCTCTTTATCTTTGTAACATTTGTAATACTTTCGACATTATACCCCACCATGTTCCATTTGTCAAATTCTTGCCCTTTCGCTTATTTACCGCATTTCCCGCGCATTGACCATTGCAGGGGAAATTGTTACAAATTGTTACAAGCAACCCCTCAACCGCTAAATCTTGTTGCGATTCTCTCCCCGCCCAACAACATCTTGTGGATTTTCCACGCCTGTTGTGATAACATGATTTTTATCTTTGAAATTGATGCGATGCCGAAAAAAATTTTTTGCATCGTTCCGGAAAGGATTATTCATGTCATCGGTTATCCTCGCTTCTGCCTCGCCAAGGCGGCAGGAGCTGCTTCAATTAATACTTCCGGCCTTCGCGGTGGAGGCCTCCGCTGCGGAGGATCATCTTCACCTTCCGGAGACCATGACTCCGGAGGAAGAGCCTGAATACCTTGCACGCCTCAAGGCCTGCGATATCGCGGCCAAGCACCCCGGCCATCTGGTGATCGGTTCGGACACGGTCGTGCTTGCCTCCGAAAACGGGCATGAGGAAGCGCTCGGAAAGCCCGTCGATCCTGAGGACGCCAAGCGCATGCTGCGCCTGCTCTCCGGCAAACGGCACTACGTTGTCACGGGCTGCGCCATCGCACTGCTGCCGGAGGATGGCGGTGAAATGCGGATCGACAGCTTCCGCTCGCGCACGGCAGTCGATTTCTATCCTCTCAGCGAAGAGGAGATCGACGAATACGTCGCGACCGGCGATCCGATGGACAAGGCCGGTGCCTATGGGATCCAAACGAAGGGCGCGCGGCTTGTCAAACGAGTGGAAGGCGATTACTT